>JAHDBB010000643.1 GCA_020630635.1 Chitinophagales bacterium | reverse complement strand
GACCATCGACCATCGACCATCGACCATCGACCATCGACCATCGACCATCGACTAAATCTATCAAATTTATGCGAAGAAAAAATGTCACTTATAAAAAATATAAACAAAATCCTCATGTTCATTTAGACGGATGTGAAGAAGGTACAGACTATACACTCACTATCGAGTTCAAAGATCACAAACACAAGTATCAGGTTTTCACGATGACCTATCCTGCCCATCTGATGCTCAAAATGATAGACCGCTTTAAGTTTCCTCGTAAATTTATGAAGTCACAACGAATGACCAAACCCATGCAACGACTTTGGCTTCAAGAACGCAATCAAGCATTAGCAGACGGTCTATTTATGATAGAAGACAACGTCTTGCGTCCCAATCCATCCAGTATTGTCAGTTATTATACCGAAGTCTTTTGCCGTCCGATAGCCGTACAAATCCAACAAGCTTTACACGCTTATGGGATGGACAATCGTAGAGAACGTATTGAGATGGCGATGAAATTTGTTCAAGATATTCCCTATGCCATTCCCTACCAAAACGATCCAAAGTATATGTATGGCGGACTCATCACCCCTCCCGAAATTCTCTACTTCAAATTTGGAGATTGTGACTCTAAGTCCTTCTTATTTGCAGGTATTTTGACCTACTTAATTGATCCCGATGACATTGCGTTTTTGACCGTTCCAGGACACTTATTTACTGTCATCAAAGAAAAGGGTAAATTGGAGAAAAACATGGTTTATGTCCCCTTCAATCGCTCCAAGTATGTCGTCGCAGAAACGGCGGGTCCTCATCGCAATAACTATGGACAACCCAGTCAATATAAAGCGGGTAAAATCTCTATCCATCCTCTCACATATACAGGAAGGCGAGAGTTTTTCCCCTACGGCAATCAAAACAATCTGCAAAGACGAAAATATGACATTTTCAAAGCTCCCAAACAACAGACAGACTTAGCACTCGTCAGAAAACTAAACGAATTGAAAAAGAGTCGTAAACGAATTAAGAGTATGGTTTTTGATGATGCGGGCGGTTGGCTCATTGTCACCAAAAAGAATGAAATACACCATTTCAATATGCCTCAAAATCTGATGAAAACGCTTCAAGATTTACAGGCACAAAATTATGAGATTACCGATGTTTGTTTGAGTGATAGAGATGAGTATGTGGTGATGTATCACAATGGAGTTGGCTTTATGAGTGAGTTATACGACAAGACAGGTGAAACGCTTTTGCCCGTTCTCAATGAATTGACCGAAAAGCATGGCTTCCCTGTAAAAGACATCATTTTCAATCATCAAAATCCTGCGGGCTGGATTGCTTTTTATGGAGACGACAACAAAGGGTTTTCAGGAAATATGAAGGGAAAGTCTGCCGATGCATTGTCGGATACTTTGAAAAAAGTGTCTAAACAAGGTTTTAAAAGTTTGGCATTTACTCAAAAAAATGGTTGGGTCTTGATCTTTGGCAAAAATGGTCATGCCGTTTTCTTACCTAAAAAGTTGAATAAAGAATTGACTCCTGTATTGAAAGAATTGACTCGTAAAAAGAAGGAAATCAACAAAGTCTATTTTACACCAACCGATGATTGGATTATCATTTATAGTCAATACAACTATGTGACTTCGATGCAATGATGAATTAATTTTGGGACGATGGGACGATTCGGTTCTGTTTTTGGTTTTGGGATGATGGGACGTTTTAAAAGGGACGTAAGGGGACGTTTTGGTTTATTACGTGGTTTTGGGACGATGGGACATTTTTATATCAAATACAAGTTGATTTGATTTTAAAAAAATAAGCGTCCCTTTACGTCACGTCGCCACTTTCGTCCCACTTCTAGCACTAAGAAGTCCCTACCTCAACCAACTAGCCCCGATAGTAGTGGTATAAATGTAATGCGTTGGCTTCAAAAAACGTTGGCACATTTATAAGAACGGATAGCGGGACTTTCTGTTGCGACAACGCACCCAACCTTTCGCTTCTCTAAAAGATTCTTTGCTCAAATAGATGCTTAGAGAAAAGGAAACGTTCTTCAAAAGTTCAATCGTTCTCACTCATTCATTTTGAAAAAGTTTCATTTTCCATCTATTTGACAAAGAATAAAACCCAAAAAAGGAATAAGATTTTTAGTGGTTTATGCAGTTCACGAATGAACTGCATAATGAACTTATAAAGACCTTTCATCATCCGCTAAGGTATGGTAATGCAATCGTCCTCTACACCAAGCTGTTTCGATGGTTTGTAAGTGCAGATACTTTTGCTCCAATTCAAGACCTTTGAGATGGGATTGTCTTTGCAAAAATACAACTATGGCATGTAATAAACCTGCATAGGCTTGTAAACTAAGCGTTTTTATATCAAAAACAACTGCTTCTTGATTGTATAAATTGGCGCATTGTTCATAGATGCGATAGCAAATAAACATGGCATTGGGTGGAGACCAATAATAATATCGACCAAAATATTCCAGCTTATTAAAGGGCTTGTTGTTAAGATATTCTTTTTCCTTCCATCCCTTGTACAATTCTCTAGCATCGCCTACCAATGAAAAATAAACACTAAACCAAGAAGGATCAGGGTCATCCCAAAGCAATAAACGCTCTAATACATCAAAGGTAAATTGATAAAGTTGTTCATCGCTTGCCTGCTTGATTTGATCTTCTAAAGATGGATAAGTATTCTCTATGGGAAATATCCATTTGAGCCAAATTTGCTGTCTTTTACTGAGTTGTACTTCAAAATGCTCTTTTAACCAAGCAATCATTTGGGTCTTGTCCGAAAAAGTGGTGCTTAACAATATTAAGAGAAATAGCTCATCTCTAAATGACCAGGGAGAGAAGTGGGGAGGAATGGAAATCATCCTAAAATGTAGCCAAGAAAGTCGTTGACGAACCAATCGTTTGTGTTGGCTAAAACCCATAAACTTCCACTTATCACAGGGCAGTCTTAATAATTGGTAAATCATAAGCTAATTAAAATCACAAAATAAGTTTTTTATGTCACAAAATAGGCTGATTCCTTGTTATATAGTTTAAAAACATACCAAAAATACTAGGAGCGAAGGGTTCGGAGCTTCGTCGTTGTGGAAAGTCTCGCTATCCGTTCTTATTCGTGTTGCCAACGTTTTGCGAAGCCAACGCTGCTGACACGAATACCACTACTATCGAGGCTATTTGGGAAGGACCAGAACGTTGTATGAACTGAATCGCTTTAGAATTTAAAATAGATCGCTTCAATCAGATTGCTAACCCCGACAAGTAGAGGCAATCCGATTGAAATGACAAGCTCTCTCTTGGATTATTATGAGGCAACTGGCAACTTTAGACGGGTCGCCTCATTCGGAGCTATTTAACACAGTATCAAAACTTTAAAACTTATCCTTTTCCACATTCTTCCGATATTTTCATCTCCCTAAACAATTTTATATCTTATCTAACAGTTAGATAAAGATGTATTGCTCATCAGGAAACTTTGATTTGTACAAAAATTTGGCGTACTTTTGATTAG
>JAHDBB010000642.1 GCA_020630635.1 Chitinophagales bacterium | reverse complement strand
ATAAGAACGGATAGCGGGACTTGCCATTGCGATGAAAGAGGAACCATTCGCTCCTAAAAATAAAACCAGATAAAGACAAATTATGATTGGTATCGCAAAACATACAGAAAACCACCAGTCACAACAGTCACTTGTCACTAAAAAAATAATAGCCAATATATAAGTTAATTTCAGTAAAACAAAAAGTATACAATTATGGCGAAACACAATTATACAGAAGACAACATTCGGTCCCTAGAATGGAAAGAACACATCCGCATGCGACCTGGAATGTACATTGGAAAATTAGGAGACGGCTCGGCTATGGACGACGGAATTTACGTACTCGTCAAAGAAATTATTGACAACTCCATCGACGAATATGTTATGGGCTATGGAGCCAACATTGACATCAAAATTACACCAGATACTGTAACCGTCAGAGACTACGGAAGAGGTATTCCATTAGGAAAAGTCGTGGACTGTGTCGCTCGAATGAATACAGGCGGAAAATACGACTCCAAAGCCTTCCAAAAATCGGTAGGACTCAACGGAGTCGGTACCAAAGCAGTCAACGCCCTTTCGACCTACTTCAAAGTAGAATCTTATCGAGAAGGCAAAGCCAAGATTGCAGAATTTGAACAAGGAAATTTGAAAAAGGAACATAGAGTCAAAAAAACCAAAGAACAAGACGGGACCTTTATCACTTTCCAACCCGACAACAGCATCTTCAAACGATACAAATTTCGTCCCGAATACCTCGAAAACCAACTTTGGAATTATGCCTACCTCAATTCAGGCTTAGTTATCAACTTTAACGACCAAAAATTCTTTTCCAAAAAAGGTTTATTCGACTTATTAGGAAGAAAAGTCAATGAAGACAATAGACGATACCCCATTATCCACCTCAAAGGAGAAGACATTGAAATCGCCTTGACGCATACCAACAACTATGGCGAAGAGTATTATTCCTTTGTCAACGGACAGTACACCACACAAGGAGGAACACACTTAGGTGCATTTAGAGAAGCCATTGTTAAAACATGTCGAGACTTCTACAAGAAAAACTTTGACACAACCGATGTGCGTATGGCGATTGCCGCAGCCATTAGTGTAAGAGTCCAAGAACCTGTATTTGAGTCTCAGACCAAGACCAAGTTAGGCTCTATCAATATGGGACCTGAGTGTCCAACCGTCAAAACCTTTATCAACGATTTCTTGAAGACGGAATTGGACAATTACTTACACAAGAATCCCAAAGTAGCGGATGCCATACTCAAAAGAATTTTGCAGTCAGAAAGAGAAAGAAAGGAGATTGCAGGGATCAAAAAGCTGGCAAGAAATCGAGCGAAAAAAGCCAACTTACACAACAAAAAGCTACGAGACTGCCGCATTCACCTCAACAAAAAGAATGACCGACAACACGAAACGACCATCTTTATCACAGAGGGAGACTCGGCAAGTGGTTCGTTGACACAAGCAAGAGATGTACAAACACAAGCCGTTTTTAGTCTTCGTGGAAAACCCCTAAATTGCTACAATAAAACCAAAAAAATCGTCTATGAAAATGAGGAGTTCAATCTCTTACAACACGCCCTCAACATCGAAGACGGTTTAGAAGGTTTACGGTACAACAAAGTCGTCATTGCCACCGATGCCGATGTCGATGGAATGCACATTCGACTGTTATTGATGACCTTTTTCCTTCAATTTTTCCCCGATCTCATTCGCAACGGACACGTTTACATTTTAGAAACGCCCTTGTTTAGAGTCCGCAACAAGAAAGAGACGATTTACTGTTATAGTGGAAAGGAAAAACAAGCTGCCATCAAAAAGCTTAGAGGGAATCCAGAGATTACTCGATTCAAAGGTTTAGGAGAGATTTCGCCAGGTGAGTTCAAAGACTTTATCGGAAAAGGGATGCGTTTAGACCCCGTAATATTACAAGAAGATACGACCATCAAACAACTCTTGTCTTACTACATGGGAACCAACACACCAGACCGACAAGGTTTCATCATCGAAAACCTCCGAACAGAAGAAGAGGCATTACAAGAAGCCCTTGAAGAAGCGGCTTTAGAAGAACAACAAGCCTAAAGTTTCATAAGTTTCAATCGGATTGTCATACAAGTGAACCAGCAATCCGATTGATTTCTTTATGATTTTTTTTAGGAGCGAAAGGTTCTTCTTTCATCGCAAAGGAAAGTCCCGCTATCCGTTCTCATTCGTGTTGCCTTGTTTTATTAAGCCAACGCTACTACACGAATACCACTACTATCGGGGCTATTTCGGAAGGACAGAACGCCTCACAAACAAAACTGCAAACATCCCATCACCCCGAAAACCATGAAATGAACCGAAAGTCACTCGTCACCAGTCACCAGTCACCAGTCACTCGTCATCAGTCACTCGTCACCAGTCACCAGTCACTCGTCACCCAAAAAAAACCTTCCCCTCTTTTTAACGTAAAATTTCACAATGATCCTTTAAAACACACGTAGCCAATTATAAACAACTTCTATAGTGTAAATGATATGAGAAAAATAGCTATTTCAGATATTCATGGCTGCTGCCAAACCTTTAAACAACTTTTAGAAAATATACAACTCCAAAAAGAAGACGAACTCTACTTATTAGGCGACTATATAGACAGAGGACCCGAATCCAAACAAGTGATTGACCACATATGGAGTTTACAAAGACGAGGCTATCAAGTCCATTGTTTACGAGGCAATCATGAACAATTGATGCTCAATGCACGAGCCGACTACAGAAAATCCCGTATTTGGCTTATCAATGGAGGAGAAACCACCATGGACAGTTTCAGAGCCACTAGTCTTGAAGAAATAGACGATAGGTATTGGCAATTTATGGAAAACTTACCCTATTATTTTGAAGTCGATAACTATATCCTCGTCCATGCAGGACTCAATTTTATGATAGAAGATCCCTTTGAAGGGAAAGAAGGAATGATCTGGATACGAAATTGGTATGGTAACATCAATAAAGCCTGGTTAGGGGACAAAATCATTGTTCATGGACATACAGTTACAGAAAGCCTCAAAGTCGCCAATGCCATCCAGAATTTCGACAATATTCCCGTCATTGACATTGATGCAGGATGTTATGTAACAGCCTTACCACAATATGGTCATCTATGCGCCTTTGACCTCACCTCCCAAGAAATCCACCTCCAAAAAAATATCGACAAGATGGATGTACGTTTTACCATGTAGATTGGATAATCAATGGAATGTAGGAACAGATTGCATCTGTTCTCACGTCTGAACCACAAAAAACGAAAGAAGTCTAGTCCTGTAAAATTGCACTTCTTTGGGAAAGTGATTAAAGCCATTGTATAAGCATCTTGATATAAAACAGCCTTTTTGAGAAGCTCACATAAATTTTTTTAAAAATAATTCCTGAAAATTTGTGTATATAATAAAATATGCCCTATCTTTGCACCGCTTTACTAAAAAACAGACCGAGTAGCTCAGTTGGTAGAGCAACGCCCTTTTAAGGCGTGGGTCCTGGGTT
>JAHDBB010000641.1 GCA_020630635.1 Chitinophagales bacterium | reverse complement strand
TTAGGATTGAGATATACGAGACTATTACTGGCACTAAGAAGTTCTGACCTTTACCCACTAGCCCCGATAGCAGTGGTATCGACAAAGTGTGTTGGCAAAAGGGTTTGGGCGGCTTGGCGATAAGAACGGGTAGCGGGACTTTCCAACACGACGAAGCTATTAAAGTTCGCTCCTAAAAAAGAAAAAGACCGCCCTCTGACAGACGATCTTTTCTATTTATTAACCCTTAAAAAACCTATTTTTTTAACTACAAATTCATTTATGAAACTGTCTCTGAAGAAACCTTTTCAGCCGTTTGTGTTTTATTGTAAAACACCATATTTCCATCTATCACATCCACCACCAATTGTTTTTCTCGTTCTATCTTGCCCGCAATAATTTGCTTTGACAATTCATTGATGATTTCTTTTTGAATAACTCGCTTCAAAGGTCTTGCGCCAAACTCTGGCTCGTATCCCATATCCACTAAATAGTCAATGGCTTCGTTTGTCAAATGTAAATCGACATCGTTGTCCTCTAAACGCTCTTGTAAGTTGCCGATTTGGATGTTAACGATTTGCTTTAAGTCTTCCTTCATCAAAGGTCGGAACATGATCACATCATCAATACGATTCAAAAATTCTGGACGAACCACCTTTTTCATCAAATCCATCACTTGTATCTTGGTGCTTTCCATCGTCGCTAAAAGCGTGTCTTGGGTGACATCATCAAAGTTTTCCAAAATGATATGGGAACCAATATTGGAAGTCATAATGATGATGGTATTTTTGAAATTCACTACCCGACCTTTATTGTCCGTCAATCGTCCATCTTCCAAAACTTGTAACAAAAGATTGAAGGTATCGGGATGTGCTTTTTCCATCTCATCGAATAAGACAACGCTGTACGGTTTACGTCTAACGGCTTCTGTCAATTGTCCACCTTCTTCATAACCCACATAGCCTGGAGCCGCACCAATCAAACGAGAAACGGAATGTTTTTCTTGATATTCTGACATATCAATCCGCACCATAGCCGTCTCATCATTGAATAAATACGAGGCCAATGCCTTTGCCAATTCTGTCTTTCCAACGCCTGTCGGTCCAAAGAAAATAAAGGAACCTAAAGGACGATTGGGGTCTTGTAAACCTGCTTTGCTTCGTCTAATCGCATCCGATACAGCGACAATTGCCTCATCTTGACCAACGACTCTTTTGTGTAACAAGCCCTCTAAATGCATCAACTTTTCACGCTCACTTTCCAACATTTTATTAACAGGAATCCCTGTCCATTTTGAGACAATTTGAGCGATGTTTTCCGCCTCCACTTCTTCTTTTACCATTCGATTTTGGCTATCCAATTCTGCCAATTCTTCCTCTAAACGTGCTTGTTCTTTTTTGGCTTCTTCAATCTTTCCATATCGAATTTCAGCGACCTTTCCAAAGTCTCCTGCTCGCTCATATTGCTCGGCTTGTAGCTTATAATTTTCAATGTCTTCTTTGATATTTTGTATGCCTTCGATGATGTCTTTTTCTGCATTCCACTTGGCGTAAAGTGTATCTCGTTCTTCCTTCAAATTAGAGATTTGTTCAGAAAGTTTGGCAACTTTATCCTCATCATTTTCACGCTTAATTGCCTCTCTTTCAATCTCTAATTGGGTAATTCTTCGGTTGATTTCGTCTAATTCTTCGGGAACAGAATTGATCTCTAAACGCAACTTAGCAGCCGCTTCATCTATGAGGTCAATCGCTTTGTCTGGCAAAAATCTATCAGTAATATAACGGTCTGATAATTCGACTGCTGAAATGATGGCTTCGTCTTTGATGCGAACTTTGTGATGTGTTTCGTAACGTTCTTTCAAGCCTCTTAAAATTGAAATCGCATCTTCCAATTGTGGTTCATCAATAAAGACTTTTTGGAATCGACGAGCGAGTGCTTTATCTTTTTCAAAATATTTTTGATATTCATCCAAAGTCGTTGCGCCTATCGCATGTAACTCTCCTCTTGCCAAAGCGGGTTTCAAAATGTTGGCTGCGTCTAATGCGCCATCTGTCGCACCTGCTCCGACTAAAGTATGCAACTCGTCAATGAATAAAATAAACTCGCCTTCTGATTCGGTGATTTCTTTGATAACCGCTTTAAGTCTTTCTTCAAAATCGCCTCTAAATTTTGCGCCTGCCATCAATGCGCCCATATCTAAGGCATAAATGATGCGAGATTTCAAAATTTCGGGAACGTCTCCATTGACAATTCGATGAGCGATTCCTTCAGCGATAGCCGTTTTTCCGACACCAGGTTCACCGACTAAAACAGGATTATTTTTTCTTCGTCTAGATAAAATATGTAACACTCGTCTAATTTCCTCATCTCGTCCAATAATTGGATCAAGTTTTCCTTTCTCCGCCATTTCATTCAAATTACGAGCAAATTTATTCAATGCATTATAATTTGACTCTGCGTTTACATCCTTTACTTTATCGCCATTTCTCAATTGCTCAATCGCTTTGCGAAGGTCTGCCGTTTTCATTCCTGCATCTTTCAAAATTCGAGATGCATCGCTTTTGACATCCACCAACGCCAGCAATAAATGCTCTAAAGAAACAAAATCATCTTTCATTTCCTTTGCAATGGCTTGTGCTTTAAATAAGACCTTATTGGTATCTTGCGACATATATTGATTATCAATATCATCGACTTTCCCATAAGAACTCAATTGCTTTTCAATAATACTTTTTACAGTACTGTAAGGAACTCCCACTTTTTTAAATAAGTAACTCGTTAAGTCGGGATCTATTTCCAATACAGATTTTAAGACGTGTAAGGGTTCAATGGTTTGGTGATTCAAGTTGTACGCCAAACCCTGTCCTGTTGCCAACGCTTGTTGTGATTTTATGGTGAACTTGTTTAAATCCATTGATTATACTTATATTTTATTTTTTATATTTATTTATTAGGAGAGAAAGTATATTGCTTCGTCGCAATGGGTCTCCCCGCTATCCGTTCTCATTCCCAATCGTAGAGCAAATTCATGAATTTGCTCTACGATTGGAAATACCACTACTATCGGGTCTAGTTGGTTGAGAAAAGTACTTCTTAGTGACGGAAAATGTGGCGACGGGACGGACTGTTCAATTTTTACATGTTGGGACGTAAAGGGACGAGGTGCTAAAATTTCCTCGACTAATCTTTTATCTTTCTTAAAACCAAGTCATGAACCACAACCTCCCTTCTGTCCCTTTTTCAAAACGTCCCGTCGTCCCAAAACCAAGTCATGAACCACAACGTCCCTTTCGTCCCTTTTTCAAAACGTCCCTTTCGCCCCAAAACCAAGTCATGAACCACAACGTCCCTTTCGTCCCTTTTTCAAAACGTCCCTTTCGCCCCAAAACCAAGTCATGAACCACAACGTCCCTTTCGTCCCTTTTTCAAAACGTCCCTTTCGTCCCAAAACCAAGTCATAAACCACAACGTCCCTTTCGTCCCAAAACCAAGAACTGAACCACACTATGGACTTTTTTACCAAGAACCCAACCGTCAGTCACTCTATTTA
>JAHDBB010000640.1 GCA_020630635.1 Chitinophagales bacterium | reverse complement strand
TCCAACGTATCAAAATCCACCGTCACACAATAAGGCGTACCAATCGCATCTTGACGACGATAACGTTTTCCAATCGCATCCTTTTCATCGTATTGGCAATTTTGTCCGTACTTCAAATGACCAAAAATATTGCGAGCTTTCTCCGTCAATTCTGGCTTGTTTTTCAAGAGAGGCAAAACCGCCACTTTTACGGGACATAAAGCAGGATGAATCTGCATTACAGAACGCATCGCTGTACCACCTTTCGCATCAGGCACTTCTTCTTCTATCAAGGCATTGCTGACAGTCGCCAAAAACATTCTATCTACCCCAATCGAAGTCTCCACGACATAAGGCACATAACTATCTTTCAATTCAGGATCAAAGAATTGTAACTTCTTACCCGATAACTCTTGATGGCTACCCAAGTCAAAATCTGTACGAGAGTGAATACCTTCTAATTCTTTGAATCCAAAAGGAAAATTAAACTCAATGTCTAATGCAGCATTGGCATAGTGGGCGAGATTATCGTGATCGTGATAACGAAGTTTTTTGGCAGGGTGAATGGCTTGATGCCACTTCATGCGCTTTTCTTTCCAGTATTCATACCATTCCATTTCTGTACCAGGGCGCACAAAAAATTGCATCTCCATTTGTTCAAACTCTCGCATTCGGAAAATAAACTGACGAGCCACGATTTCATTTCTAAACGCCTTTCCAATTTGAGCAATACCAAAAGGAATTTTTTGACGAGTCGTTTTTTGGACATTCAAGAAATTAACAAAAATCCCTTGTGCCGTTTCAGGACGTAGATATATTTTACTAGATCCATCGGCTAATGCGCCCATTTGAGTCGAAAACATCAGGTTAAACTGACGAACATCCGTCCAATTTTTGGAGCCACTTTCAGGACAAGCGATACCATATTCCTCAATCAAGTTTTTGAGGGCTTCCATATCATTGTTCGACATGGCAGTTGCCAATGCTTTTCGGGCAGTCTCATACTTTTCGGTATTGGCTAATACACGAGGATTGGTCGTTTTAAACTGCTCTTCATCAAAGTCATCTCCGAATCTTTTGCGGGCTTTTTCGACTTCCTTGTTGATTTTCGCCTCGATTTTATCCATATATCCCTCAATCAATTGATCGGCACGATAGCGTTTTTTAGAGTCTTTGTTATCGACCATCGGATCATTGAATGCATCCACATGTCCCGAAGCCTTCCAAATTTTGGGGTGCATAAAAATAGCAGAATCGATTCCCACAATATTTTCATGCATCTTGACCATAGCGGTCCACCAATAATCTTTGATATTGTTTTTGAGTTCTACCCCATACGGTCCGTAGTCATAGACCGCACTTAGCCCATCATATATTTCGCTGGATTGAAAGATGTATCCATATTCTTTGCAATGGGCAATTAAATTTTTAAAGTGATCTGCTACATTTTTCATGGACGCAAAGATACACATTGTTTTTTTGCTTGGTAATGGTTAAATGTTTTTCTTTTTTAGGAGCGAAAAGTTTTAAGAGTCCATAGTTTTTCAGTCCATAGTCAATGGTTATGTTCTTTTGAGGTTTTGAGTTTTAGGAGCGAAAGGTTTGGTGCTTCGTCGTGTTGGAAAGTCCTGCTATTCGTTCTTATTCGTGTGGCTATGTTTTCCCAAGCCAATGCTGCACACGAATACCACTGCTATCAGGGCTAGTTGGAAAGGACATAACTCCTTAGTAGCGATGAAAAGTGACGTAAGGGGACGATGGGGCGTGAAGGGACGTTTATTTTATAAAATCGAATCAATTTATTTTCTTTTATACGTTTTAAAACGTCACATACGTCCCCAAAAGCAAGAAAAGAACCGAAAACGTCCCCTCGTCCCAAAAACCACGAAATGAACCACAACATCCCATTTTTTTAAGAAGCCCAACTTTCTCTATCTAAATTCCGAAAAGAAATCGCTTCTGCAATGTGTTCAAACTGTACCTTATCTTTCTCTGCCAAATCGGCAATAGTTCGAGCTACTTTAATAATCCGATCATACGCTCTTGCTGATAAACCCAGTTTTTCCATTGATTTTTTCAACATAGCATTACTGGGACCATCCAATTTGCAAAGTTTCCGAACCATTGGAGAAGGCATTTGAGCATTAGCATGTAGGTGTTTTTCACCATTAAAACGTTCCGCCTGTCGTTTACGAGCCTCAATAACTCGTTCTCGAATTACTTGGCTACCTTCCGTCATATCCTCACTCGCCAGTTCATTATAAGAAACAGGCGTTACTTCTACATGCAAGTCGATTCTATCCAATAAAGGACCTGATATTTTATTCAAATATTTTTGTACCATACCCGGCGCACAAACACAGTCCTTTTCGGGGTGATTGTGATAACCACATGGGCAAGGATTCATAGAGGCAACCAGCATAAAACTGGCAGGATAATCAACGGTAAATCTGGCTCTGGAAATGGTAATGCGTCTCTCTTCTAACGGTTGACGCAATACCTCTAACACACTTCTTTTAAATTCGGGTAATTCATCCAAAAATAATACGCCATTGTGGGCTAAGGATATTTCGCCAGGTTGAGGAACTTGTCCACCACCAACTAAAGCGACATCACTAACTGTATGATGGGGAGAACGAAAAGGACGGGTGGCAATCAAAGAAGTATCCGTTGCTAATTTTCCAGAAACTGAATGAATTTTGGTGGTTTCTAAGGCTTCAAAAAGGGATAAAGGTGGTAAGATCGTCGGCATTCGTTTAGCCAACATGGTTTTTCCTGCTCCTGGAGGACCGACCAAAATAACATTGTGTCCACCTGCCGCTGCAATCTCTAAAGCCCTTTTGATATTTTGCTGTCCTTTGACATCCGAAAAATCGATTTTAGAATCTTTGAGGTTGTGAAAAAACTCTTCTCTGGTATCGACAAAAGTAGGATGTATCTTTTTTTTATTTTCAAAAAAGTCTAAAACCTCGCTCAAATTATTGACTCCATAAACATCCAAATTATCGACAATAGCAGCTTCTCTCGCATTTTGTTTGGGTAAAATGAATCCTTTGAACCCTTCTTTGCGAGCTTGAATGGCGATGGGTAAGGCTCCTTTGATTGGATTGAGGGTTCCATCTAAAGATAACTCGCCCATAATGATGTATTCTTGGATATTTTCAATGAAAACTTGTTGGGAGGCAGCTAAAATCCCTGTAGCAATGGTCAGATCATAAGAAGATCCTTCTTTCCGAATATCGGCAGGAGCCATGTTGACCACTATTTTTTTACCTGGCATTTTGTAGCCGATATTTTTGATGGCAGCTTGGATGCGTTCAAAACCTTCCTTTACAGCACTGTCTGGAAGTCCAACTAAAATATATTTTGCTCCTGCACTTACATTGACTTCGACTTGGATGGTGGTAGAATTGACTCCGAATACTGCGCCGCCATACGTTTTGACTAATGCCATATTTGTTTATTTTGTTTGCGATAATTTGTTGGTGGGAAACAATGATGCTGGTACTAAGAAGTTAAGACCATAACGATCTAGCCCTGATAGTAGTGGTAT
>JAHDBB010000639.1 GCA_020630635.1 Chitinophagales bacterium | reverse complement strand
GAGACCTTTCCAAAATAGCCCCGATAGCAGTGGTATCGCTGCTCGAAGCCAAGCCCAGATACAAGGCACTTTCAAAGTGCCTTGTATCTCAACCAAGCCGCAGCGATAAGAACGAATAGCGGGACTTTCCAATACGACGAAGAACTTAACCTCTCGCTCCTAAAAATAAAAAATACATTTTACTTTATTCTTTAGGATAAAGCTTGCAAAAGAATTTATTTTGGAGCGTAAAAACAAACTCTCTATCTTCGCCCCAGATTTCAAACAGAAACCCGACCAATGACCAAAAATAAGAAAATAGACAAACTCGATCCCCGTCAATATATCATCATCAAAGGAGCCAAAACCCACAACCTCAAAGACGTAAGCATCGCCATTCCCCGCAAAAAAATGGTCGTCGTCACAGGCGTATCAGGATCAGGCAAATCCTCGCTCACCATCGACACGCTTTATGCCGAAGGACAACGCCGATATGTAGAAAGTCTATCCTCCTACGCCCGCCAGTTTTTGGATCGAATGCACAAACCCGAAGTCGATTACATCAAGGGCATTTGTCCAGCCATTGCCATCGAACAAAAAGTATCCTCCAAAACATCTCGTTCCACCGTTGGAACCTTGACAGAAATATACGACTATCTACGTTTACTCTTTGCCCGAATCGGAAAAACCTACTCGCCCGTTAGCGGAAAAGAAGTCCAAAAACACAGCATTTCAGATGTCGTCGATTTTATTTTCAAACAAAAAGAAGGCAGCAAAATCCAGATTTTAATTCCCTTTGTGGTTCCTGAAAATCGAAGCATCCAAGAAGAATTAGACTTATTATTACAGAAAGGATACAACCGTATTTTCTTTGAAGACGAATTGTGTGACATCGAAGACATCAAAGCCGTTCAATTGGAACATGCCGAAGAAGTCTATATATTGATAGATCGTTTGGTCGTTCAAAAAGAAGAGGAAGAAGACTTGATGAGTCGGGTGGCGGATTCAGTACAGACTGCCTTTTTAGAAAGTGAAGGGTTTTGTATGATTGAGGTCAATCGAAAAAAACAAGCACACTTTTCCAACCGTTTTGAACTAGACAATATTTTATTTGAAGAACCTTCTCCCCAATTTTTTAACTTCAATAATCCGTATGGAGCTTGCAAAACTTGTGAAGGTTTTGGACAGGCAATTGTTTTAGATGAAAACCTGATTTTCCCCAACAAAAAACTATCCGTTTATGACAATGCGATTGCGCCTTGGCGAGGTGAAAAAATGGAACGTTGGAAAAAACGCTTAGTAATGAATGCAGCTAAGTTTGATTTTCCCATTCATCGACCTATTGGAGAATTAACAAGGGAGCAATTGGATTTGATTTGGTCGGGTAATGAGTATTTTGATGGTTTGCATGACTTCTTTAATATGTTGGAAACCAAAAACTATAAAATGCACTATCGCATTATGCATGCTCGTTATCGAGGTCGCAAAACCTGCCCTGAATGCAATGGTGCAAGGCTTCGCAAAGAGGTACAATATGTCAAAATCAATGAGCAATCTATCAATGATATTGTACTAAGTCCCATCAAAGAAAATGTCGAGTTTTTCAAAAAAATCAAACTCAATAAAACCGAAAAACAAATCGCTAAACGCATCTTAACAGAAATCAACAATCGCCTTAGTTTTATGATGGAAGTCGGCTTGGGCTACTTAACGTTAAATCGTTTATCAAGTACCTTGAGTGGAGGCGAAACCCAACGCATCAATTTGACCCGAACATTGGGAAGCAATCTCACAAGTTCTATGTATATTTTAGACGAACCCAGTATTGGGCTACATCCCAGAGATACCCAAAGATTGATTGGAGTTTTAAAGAAATTACGAGATTTAGGCAATACGGTGATTGTCGTTGAACATGAAGAAGAAATCATTCGAGCAGCCGATTACATTGTCGATATGGGACCGATGGCTGGACGTTTGGGAGGCGAGATCATCTTTGAAGGAGATGCCAAACAAATTCTCAAATCCAAAGACAGTTTGACAGGCTTATATTTGACAGGCAAAAAAGAAATTACTTTACCCGATAGCCGTCGAAAGTTGGTTAATCATCTTCGCATCAAAGGTGCAAAACAACACAATCTTAAAAATATTGATGTGAAAATACCGCTAAATGCGATCACAGTGGTGAGTGGTGTTTCGGGTTCTGGAAAGACGACTTTAATCAAAAATATCCTATATCCAGCCCTCAAACGTGAGATAGATGGCACAGGAGTTCCTGGTGAGTTTGATAGCTTGGAAGGGGACATCGCACAAATTCAACAAGTCGAGTTGGTGGATCAAAATCCTTTGGGTCGTTCTTCCCGTTCCAATCCTGTTACGTATATCAAGGCGTACGATGGCATTCGCAAATTATATGCGAACCACAAGTTATCAAAAGCGAGAGGTTATACACCAGGTTATTTTTCGTTTAATGTCGAAGGTGGACGTTGTGAGACTTGCAAAGGAGAAGGAGAGGTTATTATCGAAATGCAATTTTTGGCAGATGTCCGTTTGATTTGCGAGGCGTGCAATGGCAAACGTTTTAAGTCGGAGCTTATGGACATTCAGGTTCACAATAAGACGATCAATGATGTGTTGGAGATGACGGTGGAAGAATCCCTAGTTTTCTTTAAAGACGAAAAAAGTATCTTAAAACCTTTACAGGCGTTATCAGATGTTGGGTTGGATTACATCAAGTTGGGGCAATCGTCCAGTACGTTGAGTGGAGGCGAGGCACAGCGTGTCAAGTTGGCTTCGTTTTTGACCAAAGGCAAGGGCAGTAAATCCATCTTTTTCATTTTCGACGAACCCACCACAGGTTTACATTTCAATGACATCAACAAGCTCCTTCAATCCTTCAATGCATTGGTTGAGAAAGGTCATACGGTATTGGTCATTGAACACAATATGGATGTTATCAAATGCGCTGATTGGGTGATTGACTTGGGACCTGAAGGCGGCGATGGTGGTGGCAATCTCCTCTATCAAGGTACGCCCGAAGGACTCATTCAAAATGCAGAATCTTTTACCGGACAATATTTGAAGGAAAAGTTGTAGTTGCAGTTTATTACTACATTTTGACAGGTCTATAGTCGATGGTCAATAGTCCATAGAGCGGTTCCCTTTTTGCTTTTGAGTAAAAAACGGAAATCCTACTAATTTTGAAATAATCCTAAAAATCCTATTCCTTTTAGGCTAGGAGCGAAGGGTTAGGAGCTTCGTCGTGTTGGAAAGTCCCGCTATCCGTTCCTATGAATGCAGCCAAGTTTTAGGCAGCCCACACACTTGCATTCATACCACTACTATCGGGGCTATTTTTGAAAGGACAGAACGTTGATGCTTAAAGGGACGAGCTTTTCAGATTTTACATGTTGGGGCGAAGTGGCGTAAGGGGACGTTAATTTTATTTATCGAAAAATCTTGTGTATTATAAAAGGTCACATCAGAACCATATTCGTGTATTGGTGGCAGAAACCACGAAAAGAACCGCAACGTCCCCCCGTCCCCAAACCACGAAAAGAACCGC
>JAHDBB010000638.1 GCA_020630635.1 Chitinophagales bacterium | reverse complement strand
TAATAATAATATATTGGCACTTTGTTGTGGCATATTTCCTGTCTTAAATTCAGAAAATATATCAGGTAATATTACTATTCAAAATAATCTTCCAGATTGTAACAGTCAAATAGAAGTTCTAGCAGCCTGTGGAGATGGAGAGCCTATTGATACACTTCCACCTTGCTCACTAGTAAATCTAACCCTAAATTCTCAAGCAGATGTCAATACGTTTTTAGTAAACTATCCCGATTGTACAGAGCTTCCAGGCAACTTAAGTATAAGTGGAGTCAATATTACCAACCTCAATGGTTTGGCTAATCTTACTTCTGTTGGAGGAGACCTTACTATACAACATAATGGTATATTAGCCAATATAGATGGCTTGGCTAATCTTACTTCTGTTGGAGGAGATCTTTATATTTACACTAATAGTATCTTAAACAATATAGATGGTCTAGCCAGTCTTACTTCTGTTGGAGAAGACCTTACCCTAAAATTTAATGATATGTTAGTAAATATAGATGGCTTTACCAATCTTACTTATATTGGAGGCGAGCTTGCTCTTAATAGTAATGAGATACTAAGTAGTATAGATGGTTTATCAAATATGACCTCTGTTGAAGAAGATCTTATTATTCGGGATAACGATATGTTAAGCAATATAGATGGCTTGACCAATATTACTGCTGTTGGAGGAGATCTTACCATTCAGCATAATGATATACTAAACAATATAGATGGTTTAACAAATATTACTTCTGTTGGAGTAGATATTACTATTTGGAATAATTATATGTTAAGCAGTGTAGAGGGCTTAGCGAATATTACCTCTGTTGGAGCAGATCTTCGGATTGAGTCTAATGCTCTATTGACCAACCTAGATGGTCTGTCTAATCTCACTTCTCTTGGAGCAGATCTTCGGATTAAATCTAATGCTCTATTGACCAACTTTTGTGGTATATTTCCTCTACTGGACTCAGGAGACATTGGCGGAGAGATAATTATTCAGAATAATCTTCCTAATTGCAATAGTGAGGCAGAAATTTTAGAAGCTTGTGGAGGACCGCTTCCCACTTGCCCAATAGGACTTCTCACCCTAAGTTCTCAAGCAGAAGTGGATGCGTTTTTAGTCAACTATCCCAATTGTATAGAGCTTTCAGAAGGTTTAGTCATAAGTGGAGCCGATATTACCAATCTCAATGGCTTGGCTAATATTACTTCTATTGAAGGAGACCTTACTATTGAGTCTAATGTTCTATTAGCCAATATAGATGACTTGACCAATCTCACTTCTCTTGGAGGAAATCTTACTATTCAATATAATGATATGTTGGAGCTTTGTTGTGGTATATTTCCCCTACTGGACTTAGGAAACATTGGCGGAAACATAGTTATTAATGATAACGCTCCAAATTGTAATAGTGAGACAGAAATTTTAGAAGCTTGTGGAGAGCCGCTTCCTACTTGCCCAGCAGGAAATTTAATCTTAACCACTCAAACAGAAGTAGATGCCTTTTTAGCAGATTATCCCAATTGCACAGTTTTTTCTGGAGATATACAAATAGATGGAGCCGATATAACCAATCTTGATGGTTTGATCAATCTTACCTCTATTCTAGGAAATCTTTATATTCTTAACACCAGTATTACCAACCTTGATGGACTCCTCAATCTTACTTATGTAGGAAGTCTCTATATCAATAACCATGTTGCTTTAACCAATATAGATGGATTATCTAATCTTACCTCCATTGGAGGTTCATTAGGTATTGGAAACAATCCTGTTTTAACGAATATAGATGGATTATCTAACCTTACCTCTATACGAAGCGAACTCAGCATTTTTGATAATCCTGTTTTAATGAATATAGATGGATTATCTAACCTCGCCTTCATTGATGGAGCTGGTCTTGGCATTAGTATTATTAACAACCCTGTTTTAATGAACATAGATGCTTTATCCAATATATTATATGTTGAAGGCGAACTTGGTATCGTTAACAATACTTCGTTATCAATGTGTTGTGGTGTCTTTCCTCTTTTAAGTACAGGAACTATATTAGGAGATATTTTTATTGAAAACAATCTTCCAGGTTGTAACAACCAAACAGAGATTTTGACAGCCTGTCAAGAAGCAAATGGTTCTGTAGAAGCTAAAGTATTTTTGGAGGGAGCTTATGATAGTAGTACGGGTTTGATGAAAACCACTTTACAAGAGGATGGATTCTTACCTGCCACACAACCGTTCAATGTTGCCCCTTATAATTATGCAGGTACAGAATATATTGATGAAGACATACTAGCCAATAACCTCGTTATCGTAGATTGGGTCTTGGTGGAAATGCGAACAGGGGAACCCAGTTTGATAGAAAAAAGTACAGCAGTTGTTGCGACAAAAGCAGCTATCTTAACCAATGATGGACTGATCTTAGGAAGCGACTTTGCACCTTTAAATTTCGATAATTTAGAAACAGGAGCATCTTATCATATTTGTATTCGTCATCGCAATCATTTAGACATTATCAGTTCACAAGCAGCCATATATGATGGTGAAGTGGCTTATGACTTTACAACGGATGTATCTCAAGCATTTGGCACTGCCCAACAAGTACAACTTCCCAATGGAAAAGCGGCTATGTTTACCGGGGATTATACTCAAGATGGAGTGATCCAAAATACCGATTATGATGCTTGGATTTTTGATCCTGCCCAAATAGGCGTGTACAGCCCTTTAGATGGAACATTGGATGGTGTAATACAACAAACAGATAGTGATGCATGGTTTCCCAATAGAGCTAGGATTGGAACGGTGGAGATACAGTATTAAGCAAAAACTTACAAAGGCAATTGACAGTTATCTGTTAATTGCCTTTTTGTTTTTGCTACTTTGAACTCAACTTTTTTTAAGGTATTTTTCTTTTTGGGAAACAAAGGGGCTGAGTAATGATGAATTGTTAATGGTAAATGATTAATACGGCTCTTTCCTAGCTTTATCCTAAAAAATGAAGTAAAACTTTTTTATTTTTTAGGAGCGCAAGGTTCACTACTTCGTCGTTTTAGAAAGTCCCGCTATCCGTTCCTATGAATGCAGCCAAACTCTACCGTAAGTCTTTTCGACTTGTGGTGCAAAGCCATTGCATTCATACCACTACTATCGGGGCTAGTTGGCTTTAGATACAACTTCTTAGTACCAGCTCAATCCTAAAGAATTGAGTAAATATGTCTTTTATTTTCATTGATATTTCCCTTTCTCATCTCAATATCAACAACTTCCCTGTTCGACTCTCTCCCGACTCACTTAGAATAGTATAATAATAACTACCATTCTCCCAATCAACTACTTCAAGTTCTTGTATTTCTTGGGCTTGCAAATATAGTGTTTGATAAGGACGACCTTGTACATCATAAATTATTAAAGTAGCTGACGATTTTAAGTGATTGTTAATAGTGATAAAATCTTGGGCGGGATTGGGATAAAGGGTGACTTTAGAAATGGGAACTAAAGGAGAAATAGAAGTAATGGTCATTGTATCCAACACCGTCAGATAAAATGTCTCCTCTTCCCAACAATCTGAGCCAAATTCATAGTAAA
>JAHDBB010000037.1 GCA_020630635.1 Chitinophagales bacterium | reverse complement strand
AATGTCATATCTGGAACGGCTAAATTACGACTTTATTTCGTACCTATTCCTAAGTGTGTATTGTTAGAATTGTATTTATTCATATAACGATTAGAAGATTCATTTAGTTGCTATTGGGTTGAAACTGCAACGATCTAGCCCCGAATGGATTAAATTCTAAAGCGGTTCAGTTACTATGGGGACTGACCACAACGAGCTAGCCCCGATAGTAGTGGTATTTGTGTCTGAAGCGTTGGCTGCCTAAAACGTTGGCTACACGAATAAGAACGGATAGCGGGACTTTCCGCTACGACGAAGCAAAAACTTTCGCTCCTAAAAAAAGGAACAACACAAAATGAACCGCATTTATAATTTATAATTCACCATTGACCATTATTCCAACATCCTTTGATACATTTCAATATATCGCTGAACGGTGTCGTCTAACTCATATCGCTTTAAAGGTGTTTTTTCCCAATCGCCTGCCTTTGCTTTTTCCAACGCCTCCACCAAACCTGTTGCGCTATGCTCTCGCATCCGAATAAACGTACTGGATTGTACCTCTTTCAAAGCTGTCCTATCTGCCGAAATAAAAGGGACATCCAACGCAGAACATTCTGCCGCCAAAAAACAAAATCCCTCGCTATAAGAAGGAATCAACATGCAGTTAGAACTTTTGAATGCCTCTATCAAATCGGGCTTGCTCAAATGATGGCGTAAACGCACATAGTCTTTTAAATCCCATTTTTCGATTTCCTTCAAAATCGTTTGAAACAATGGAGCTGGTGTAGTCGGAATAATCATTTGTAACTGACTATCAGGATGCGTTTGTCGAAAGAGCGAAGCAGCTTCTAATATCAAATCCATCCCTTTTGAAATTCCTAAGCGACCACAGTAGGTATAAATGAATGGAGAGCCATTCGTCTTTTGTGGAAAATCTTCATAGTCTTCGTACATCGAATAATCCATCCCATTGTAATTTAAAACGATTCGGTCTTTTTGGACTCCTGCATTTTCTAAAGCATTGGCTGTGCTTTGAGATACGGCAATAAAACGATCAAAAGGTAACTTGACTAAAAATTGCTCAAAAGCATAATGGAGTTTTCGGGCAAAGGAACTCATAAAGGGCAGCCGAAACCAAAGGTCTCCCCAAACTTCGTGAAAGGTGATGACGATTTGTTTTCGAGCTAACTTGGCTGCAAAAAAGGCGGGCAATCCTGCATTGTAAGAAGTGGTATGAACCAGGTCGCATTTATGGATGTGAAAGAGGATGTGGAAAAAGGAAAAGAAGGTAAAAAAGTAGCGATTGATAAAGGAGTAACGATGAATAGTCAGGTTTCCTAAATATTCTTTGCGAGGTGAGTCTTTGGTCAAGCGAGTTGTCACCAATGTAATCTGATGTCCATTGGCTGCTAATTCTTCCAATAGAGCTTTAAACAGCTTTTCAACCCCTCCGATATTGGGATAGTAATTTTCTAAAACAAATAGAATTTTCATTAGCTTGGTTTGGGGCAATTCGGTTCTTTTCTTGGTTTTGGGACGAAGGGACGTTTGTGGTTCTTTTCTTGGTTTTGGGACGAAGGGACGTTTTTCGGTTCTTTTCTTGGTTTTGGGGCAAAGGGACGTTTTTCGATTCTTTTCTTGGTTTTGGGTTTTATATTTATCAAGGACCCGTTAATTAATTCAATTTAAAATTTCAACGTCCCTTTACGTCACACCGTCACCTTCGACACTATTCTTCATTTAATCCACCTGTTCTTCTTGTGTTAGATTAGAGATATTTTTTTGAAGTTCATGAATCTGTTTTTGTTGTCGCTCAATCTCCTTTTCTTGATTTTTTAATTGTAAAGCTGAATTTCTTACTAAATTGGTGATTTGATGTTCCAAATGCTCAATAGTGGAAGAAAGATAAAAGACGAATAGAAATAATAATCCTAATGCTACAAAAATAATGGCGTTGATGTTACTCGCAAAGCCCAGTATTTCTGCTACTTGAAAGGATATTTCATTGGGAACAATGGCTAGAATAATGATAATACACCAAAAAATAAGCCAAACCGTCGCTCCTTTTCGACTACGTTTTTTTTGTTTTACAGCTCGTAAAGTACGAATCACATAAAACAGTCCGATAATAGGAACCAACCATTGATATATTTCAAATTCCATGTAGGCGAATAAGTATGAAGTTTTAAAATTACTAACTACATTTGTGACTGTTCAAAATAAATTCCTCAAAGTTAAGGACTATTTACGGCTTTTTTATAACTTTGAACAAAATAATAGACAAAACATATTTATATAATTAAGCAAAATATGTTACAATTCCAGATTATTTTATGAAAACCTCTGTATATGCCCTTATTGCTGGTATCTTTGCCATTGTCTGGTCACTCATTGTCGTATTAGATTACTGGCAAAAACATCCTGACCTTTTTTACTCTTTTTCACATTTCCAATACTTTGACTTTTTAGCAATGATTGGGCTAATAGGAGGCGGATTGTTCTTAGGAGTTAGAAAGTTTAAAGAGGTTACTATCTTTCAAAGATTTTTTACAGGAAGTGGGGTTTTAATTTTGCTATGGCTCCTTACCCTTATTGCTCATTTTAGTTTTGGTCAAAAAGTGCCTCCACAACCCTTAGATTTTTCAGCCAAAGCCATCGCCAATATTAGCTGGAAATTCTTTTCTACCAGTTTATTTCTATACATCATTGTGGCTGTTTGTAATACTTTGGGTGCTTTTTTTATACAAAGGCTCAAGATTCATTTGTTGGATACGGATCATAAACCGACCAATATAGCCACAGGTATTATGTTGCTGGTTGGTATTTTATTTCTATTAGGCACTTTTTCATTATTACGACCTATTATCGTCTTTCCATTGATCTTACTTTTAGGATTAGACTACAAAACAAGCCTACAATTTTTCAAAGATACGCTTATTCGCCCTTTTGACTTTACCAAATCGCTCAATGCCATTGGATTTTTCAGTTTTTTTCTACTATTGGTCATCTTAGCTCTCAACTATATCCAAGTCATTTCGCCGATGCCTGTGGGCTTTGATGCCTTGACTTTGTACATCAATTTACCTGCTTTGATTCGGGACTATGCAGGTTTAGTTGCAGGCAATCAACCCTACAATTGGTCGCTTTTGATGTCATTGGGTTATGTGCTATTTGACAAGACCGAACTCACGATGGCTTTATCCTATATAGGCGGTATTTTAACCCTTTGGGCGATGTTTCGTTTAGCGACTCAATGGCTCAAATTAGACACCAATTACAGCTTTTTAGCTCTATTAGTTTTCTATGTCACCCCTACCATTTTACATCAATCCTATCGAGAACTCAAAGTCGATTTAGGGCTTTTATTTATCAGTCTTATAGTCGTTATTCTCTTTCTCAATTGGATGGCACAACTCCGTTCAAATGAAGAAGAGGTCAATGAAACCAACTTACTCAAAATCACGGCTTTAATGGGACTTTTAAGTGGCTTTGCATTGGGGATCAAACTTACCACTTTATTTCTATTTTTTGGGGTATTGGCAGGTATTTGGTATGCTTATCAAGGACAAAAAGCCTATTTAAGTCTTTTTTGTTTCAGTATCTTTGGCGTACTTTTGGTTCGTTTAGACGATTTAAGCGGAATGCGAGCATTTCATTTAGGGGGCAATATCATCATGTGGCTGATGTTGGTCTTGGGAATTGGCTTACTAATTTGGAGTATTGTCAATCAAAAAGAGACACTTTTAAAAATCATCAAAACCACGCTCATTTACAGCTTATTTTTCACACTTCCTTTCATTCCTTGGCTGATCAAAAACTATGTCGAGACTAAAAGTTTGGCTCCTCGTACTTTGCTCAATGGCAAGGCTGTCGGTCCAAAGATTAGCTTTAAACAAGTCCAGAAAAATTGGAATCAACAAAAGAAGTAGTTGTTTGGTGATGGGACGAAGGGACGTTTCGGTTCATTCCTTGCTTTTTGGGACGAGGGGACGTTTCGGTTCAATATCTAAAATCCTAAAAATCCTATTCCTTTTTTGGCTAGGAGCGAAGGGTTTGGTGCTTCGTCGTATTGGAAAGTCCCGCTATCCGTTCTCATTCGTGTCGCCCAGTTTTAGGCAGCCAACGCTTCTACACGAATACCACTACTATCGGGGCTATTGGGTTGAGGACATTGGCTTTATAGTTCGTTTTTTTATCTCTTGTGGCTTCATCCTGAAGAATGAAGCAAAACTATTTTTCTTTTAAAATAAAAACTACTGGCTTCATCCTAAAGAGTAAATCACATTTATAATTTATCATTCACAATTCACCATTACAACAATGAAACTCACCCAATATATACTCCTTATTCTCATCACCTTTTGTACCCTCACGCTCGTCGCACAGAATGCCCCAAACACTCCTGCCTCCAAAACAACTCAACAAACCCAAAAGACCTCGCAAAACCAACAAAAAAACCGCAAAAGAACGATAAAAAGAACTAATACCAATCAAAACAACCAACAAAAGAAGAATCAAAAGTCCCCATCCAAAAGCAAGACAGCCAACTCCAAAAACATCGTTAAAAGACCTAAAAATTCTCAATCCAACACTCAAAATTCAACTCCACAAAAGCAGCAAGCCACAACACCTCCACCTACTGAAAATCCCACCCAAACAACCACTCCAAAGAAAGAAGAAAAGGTCAATACTGCTCTTGAAGAAGAAGTTCAACGTTATTTGGGCTATGAATCGCCCCTACTCTTTCGCTATTTATCCATTCCTTATGACATCAATATCAACACCAATGTACAAGGTTGGCATGTAGATATAGGTTTTTGGTTGTTACTATTGATACCGATTGTATTGATTTTAGGCTTTAAAAAACGACCCATTTTAGGAGTCAGTATCATGTTAGCCAGTTTGTTTTTACTAATTATCTCGACTGCCAACTCCCCGATCACCGATCTTGAATTTAAAAGTGTCGCTGCTCAATCTGCGGACTTTCAAACCTACTTATCGACTACCTCTTTTAGTGATGCACCGGTTGGTGTGACGATGGCGTATATCTATCAAGCATTGTTGCCCATCTATCAATTATTCAATGCAATGGTGAGTCCTCTATCGGGAACAAGTGACTATATCACCTACCCTATTTTACTGCTTTTATTTGTCGGTTTTTTCTTCATTATCAACCAACGAATGAAGGGTCAAAATCTCTTGATTCGAGGCTTAATTTTATTGATTTACCTATATTTTTTCCTTTGGTATTTACTGGCAGGAGGGATTGTTTGGTATGGCTATTTGGTGCTTCCTATCGGGATATTACTCACCATTTTAGCGATGAGTCAGTCGAGCCAACAAGACGCTTTTCGTTGGGCAAAACCCTTTTTATTGGTAGTCGCTGGTATCTGGATCACCTTTGGATTTACCAAACGCATCTCCAATATTAACCAAATCATTCACCCTCAATATATCAATGAAAATACAGGACGTTTTATGTTAGATATTCCTGTATCAAAATACCAAAGAGGTAGCATCAATGAACGAAAATTGATTGGTACTTATCTAAGAAATATCACCCCTGCTTTGAGCAAAATCAATAGAGAACAAGAGTCCTTAGTTTATCGAGCAGGAACACCTTTCTCTTTCTTTGTCCGCAAAAATGACCAAAGAGTCTTAGCGGACAACCTACTCACCTTTTTCAGTTCCTTAGTCAAAAAATACAAGGATCAAAAGACCGTCACCCAAGTCTTAAAAGCCTCCAATTTCAAATACATCATTGTTGATTTAAATGCAGCGACTTTCGACCAAACGGCAGAAGGTTCTGTCCGAAAAAAGTACAATATGTTTTTGAACTTTTTACATAAAAATCCTGGTTTAGAGTTATTGGCAACAGATAGACAAGTGAAGACTGCTAATCCGACTCGTCAAATGCCTGTGGATTATAAGGTTTTTGGGGAAGTCGTCAATGGAGGGACTTATGCGATTTATGAGATAAAATAAGTAGTGTAAAGATGTGGTTCTGTTCGTGCTTTTGGGACGATGGGACGATTATAGTTTTGTTCGTGCTTTTGGGACGATGGGACATTTTGGATTTCCATTCCATAATTATTTTTCGGTTAGTAAATCGTCCCTTCACGTCCCGTCGTCCCAACATGTAAAAAATGAACCGTTCGTCCCTATTCTAAACGTTCTGTCCATTACCAAATAGCCCCGAATGGATTAAATTCTAAGTTTTAATATCTAAATTCTAAAATAGTTCAGTTTGTAAAATGTTCTGTCCATTTCCAAATAGCCCCGATAGTAGTGGTATCGCCACATTGGCTTGGACACCACAAGTCGAAAAGACTTGCGGTAGAAGCTTGGCTGCGGCGATAAGAACGGATAGCGGGACTTGCCATTGCGACGAAGCAACATTCATTCGCTCCTAAAAAATCAAGCAACCCAATATTGATAAAAAACGTTTATCATTAACATAAACCAATTTATTGATATAAACCCTTACAACATGAAAACTTGGATTGCTTCTTACTACTTATTTGCTTACTGCACAGACGGTTATTCAATGGTTCACCATTTCATTTCCCACGAGTCACAAGCTTCCCCAAAACATACCGCCCTATCTTTTGACCTTGAACAACTCCATCATCAATAGCAGGTCTAAAATGAATCCCTCCATACAATCGACTAATAGCAGCTTCCGAAGCCGCAGCCCTAAAAGACTCAAACGATCTAGCTGGTAATCCATATTTCACCTCAACATCATCTTGATAAGCATAGTTTTCCCCAAAATAAGCTGTTAGTATTTCGGCTGCTGTAGTACTGATGACACTGTGACCACTCGTATGTTCTGGAAAAGGTGGAGTCTGCAAGAAGGGCATCCAATCTTGGTCGATTTCTGTATGGATGAGGGTCTCTGGTCTTACAAGATTCGACCTATACTTTTCATCCCAACAACTGATAAAGGCATCATAAATAGCGATAGCTGTCAATGTATGAATTTCTATTGACTTTTTCATAGGTAAACGACTCTGTTGAGCAGCGATACTTGTTATGCCCATCCAATGACCACCAGGCGTTATCTTTTTAGCAGCAAACATTGTATGTCCTGTCACATTCATTACATAAGGGTTGCAATCCCAAAAGGCTGCTATGTTTTTTTGTTCTTGCGTGGCGGTATCTACAGCGGTTTTGACTTCTAAAACTTCTTGAAAAAATTGACTGGATTTTTCTAAGCTAAATTGGGTGGGAGCAAGAGGTTGAAACTGTGCTAATTCCCCGATGACCATCGTTCTCATATTTCGCCAATTGGGTTCTATACCTTCCATAAATGCAGGTGGTGTCGGTATCCATTTTCCAGGCTCATCCGAAAAGCTGTACTTAGTCGCTGACCTTGTTTCTGCATAATTATCTTTTTGCGACCAAGTAATAATTTTTTGAGCATATAACTTTCCTACCTCAAAAGAAGCATCCAATAACTCTTTTTCGATTCCTTTATTCAAAAGTTTTTTCTTCAATTCCTTTAACTCACCTTCTATGAGTTCTTGTGAAAAGACGAGTTGTTTTCCTGTCTCTAAAAAGGCGACTACTGCTGCCAATTCGGAACTGATTTTTTGATCTGACTTCTTCGCATTTATTTTACCTAATCCATTCAGTTGTCCTTCTAAGCTTGTGAGTTCTGTATAATTGTCTGCCATTACTTCATAAGCTGCAATGCAGGGATAAACGTATATTCTACTGGCAACTGGTGGAGAAAATATGTCCTGAACGATAATATCTGTAAGCAGTTGGAATTCCTTATGAAATAAGTCAGGGTCTTTGAGAATTTCTTGTTTTTGGGAGGAAGTTAGTTGGCTTTTAGGATTTTTACAAGCAGATAATGAAAGCAAAAACAAAACCATCACTCCCAGTATGCTCCAATAAAATCGTTTCATATAGTTTTATTTAAAAGTCGATAGTTTTTCAGTTCATAGTTGTTGTTCATTTCGCATTTTTTGCTTTAGTTCAAACCTATTTAGAACCTTACCAAAGCCATACAAAAACGGCTGCAATCATAATAATCAACAAAACCATCTGCACCAAATAATTTTTATACCAAACCATATCTTCCATACCTGCCGAAATCAATCCATCCTGATAGGTCAATCCTTCTATTTTTTCTTTGGAAGGTGGAGCTGTCATCAAACTGACTCCTATAAAAACGAGTGTACTAAACAAGAATAAGATACCAACATTCATGGTAAAGTGGATACTCCATAATCCCATTTCTCCTAAAATAAATAAAAGGATACCCAAAGCAATACCAATAATTAGAGTCCAAAAAGCACCATCTCCATTTCCACGTTTAAAAAAGACCCCTATTAAAAATATAACGGCTATTGGCGGTACAATAATAGAAAACATCTGTTGCATATAATTCCAAAGTCCTGAAAAATTTTGAATCTGTGGAGCCCATAAAGCTGCAACAAACATCAAAACAAAAGTAGTAATACGACCATATTTGGCTATCGTTTCCTCTTTGAGATGCGGATTATTGGGCTTGATGAAATCTATCACAATCAAAGTCGAGGAAGAATTTAAAGCGGAATCTACCGAAGATAAAATGGCAGAAACCAATCCTGCCAATACCAAGCCTATCATTCCTACGGGCAATATTTCTGTTACCAACATAGGGAAAACAGCATCTCCATTCGCTAAACCTGGATAAAGACTCACCGCCATTGCACCAGGAATCACCATAATAAACAAGGGGATGATTTTGAGAAAACCAGCAAGGATAACACCCCATCTTGCATGATTGATAGACTTAGCACCCAATACTCTTTGTACAATATATTGATTCGTGGACCAATACCAAAATCCCAATAAAGGAACGCCTACTATTAATCCTGGCCAAGGCACTCCTGGATCATCCAATGGTCTTACAATAGAGAAATGATCCTCTGGTACACTGGCAAGAACTGTTGCCCATGAATAGTCTAATTTTCCAAAAACCATAACTGTCAAAACCGTACACCCTACGATTAAGATGATGGCTTGTAAAGCATCCGTATAGACAACAGCTTTGAGTCCTCCAAAGATCGTATAAGTACCTGCTATCAACGCTAAAAATACGGCTGTCTGCCACAAAGGAAGTCCAGGAAAGAAAAACTGTAAGACCAAAGCTCCTGCATACAAAGCTCCTGCTGTATCGACCATAATGGTTGTGAATACAGAAATACCCGAAAAAATAAGTTGAGATCTTCTATCAAATCGTTTCTCTAAAAACTCTGGTATCGTTGTGATTCTATTCTTCAAGTAGAGTGGAACAAATATCAACGCTGCAATAATCAAGGGAATCCCCGACATCCATTCGTACACTGAATTGACGATGCCAGTGGTATATGCGGCTCCCGATAATCCGATAATCGTGGAGCTTGAAATATTGGAGGCAAATAAGGATAAGCCTATCAATCCCCAGCCAAAAGAACGTCCTCCCAAGAAAAGGTCCTCTCCTGTTTTGGTTGATCTGGATATGATAAAACCGATAATCAAAACCACAACAAAATAACCAATGACTATGGCGAGATCGACGTTTGAAATGATAGATTGCATAAGGTAGCGTTTATTTTACAAAAAAAATAATACCATTTAGAGGACACTTTATTTCATGAACACCTGAATGAAAACTAACTTTTGATTGTTCAATTTCTTCTCCCATACAATTGACAATGGTTACATTCCAATCTGTTAATGCTTGTGAAAAGGAACAAACAACGGATGCTGTTGTCTTACCATTAATAAGGTGTATCTTATGATGATCAGCAACTTCTACAGGAAGCACGACATCTTCATAAAGTCCTATGATAAGGGTATCTGAATGACTGGCTGATAAGTAGGGATAATTAGCCAATGGTTTGAATGCAGTAAAGCGTCCTTCTAATAAAATGTCTTTGTGTTGAATCCAATAATCTGTATAAAAACGAATCATCTTAATTTCATCCTCACGTCGTTCTGAAAGGCGAATCGACAATTGAGGAACAGAGAAAATCAGGCTACTAAATTGTAGGGCTGCAATTTCTACGGGTTCTTCTTTGTGCCAAGTAATCATGTCTGAATGTACCGCAGCTTTTCCACAAATAAGTTTTACATCTGTCGTTCTCACTCTGTTCATCAAACTATCATTAGGACAGTCAAAAGCCCTGAACATATTGCCTATGCGATGTAAGGCAGGACTGATATATTTTTGCCTAAACTCAATGAGTACATCTGGCTTGATTGAAATTAGTGCTGTATTGATTTCTTGTATTAATTTTAAAGTGCCTTCTGCCACAGACAACGTATCTCTACCATCGTACTCTTTCGTTTCTGATTCTGGATATAATTTAAAATCATCAATAAAGTCTAACTTAAATCCGTCTATATTCCAGTCTCTTAATGCTTTAGCATAAATATCAACGAGATAAGAACGTACTTCTGGAAATCGAGGATCAAAAACGGGAGCCCAATAATGATTTTCTGTTAAAAACTTTCCTTTGAATTTTTGATAGGCTTTTGATTTTTTACCACAGAAAGGAACGGAATACCAAAACATAATACGCATCCCTATTTCATGTACTTGTTCTACAAACGCTCTTACATCAGGAAATCTGTCTGGTTCCCAATCGCCTGTATAATCATACCCTCGATTATCGTCCATTGTTTGCCAACCGTCATCTATAATGATAAGCTCATATCCCATATCTTTCGATAAACGACATTCTTGCAACAAGGCTTCTTCATCTAAATCTTGATGAAAAGAATACCAAGTACTATACAAGGGAACTTTTGAGGCTTTCGGTATGATTTTATGATCTAAATTATTGCCTTTAAAAATCCAGTTAGCCGCATTTTGTATGGCTAAACTAAAATGAATGGCAGAGGTATCTATACATATTTTGGAACTATAATCTTCTGATGGTTGACCTTTAGAAAAGAAATGAATACTACAATAAAAATGATTGTCTTCTTCTCTCAAGGCAGCTTCAAAACCCAAATCATTTACGGCATCAGAACATGCAATGGTCATAATATTTTCGTCGTGATACCCATATAAGCCGATTACGGGGGCATCTATGGAAATGGATGATTCTACTTGGGGCATTTCCCAATCGGTTCTAAATCGCTTATCCAAAATGGCGTTGGAGGACCAAGAACCTTTTACGCCCAATGCTTTGAGTTTCCATTTTACGGTAAGTGGTTGGTTGCAATACTCTTTGGGAATTTGTAACAGATATTGAGTCACTTTAGGATTATCTGAAATCTTTTGGAGTGTTGCATATGCACTATTGGCTCCTATAAGGGAGGGTTCGTAATTGATTTTTTTCTTCCTATTAACTACTTGCATCTGATGTATATAACTTTTATTTTCTACTTTTCAAAATCTGATTTCTTCTGTCGAAGAACCGAACTTTATACCGTTGTAAGCGGTTCAAGCCGTTTGACAATAGCCCTGATAGTAGCGTTATACCAAAATAGCGTAGGCACATCTTTCGGAATGTATCGAAGATGTGGAAGGGCTTTTGGTATAGTAGCGGATAGCAGGAGCATGTGTGACAACGAAGGAATTTACCTTTCGCTCCTAAAGATATTAAGAAGATTGCTATTTTTTATACTTTGAAACATTATCTTTTTTAGGAGCGAACCGTTCCTCTTTCATCGCATTAGAAAGTCCCGCTATCCGTTCTTATAAATGCGCCAAGCTTCTACCGAAAGTCTTTTCGACTTGTGGTGCAAAGCCACTTGCATTTATACCACTTCTATCGGGGCTATTTTGGGAAGGACAGTACTTCATCCACATTTTGTGTTATCTTTGATCCCTCACTACTTTTTATTTCCAAATGGTAAATGGCAGATGAACTGGCAACTAAAAAACGGTGGTCATCAAGATGGATAATATCTTTGCTGGCTTCCTTGATATTTAACCCCGATACGTTGGTAGATAAAGCATCGAAATTAAAGCCCCCTTATTCAGAAGAACCAAAGCATTTAGACCATCAATACAACCATTATGGGTCTCAACTCCAAAATTATTGGTCAAAGCTATGAGGTCTAATAAGCCATCGTTATTCAAATCTTTTGTGCTAAAATTATTGATAATGGATTGTTGGGCGGTCGGTGGTAAATAGTGAATTTTGAAATGACAACCGCCTTGATTCTCTAAGACAATGGACGCTGAAATATTGGCAGATAAAGTCTTAACCTCCTTCTTAAAACTGGATAAAACTTCTTTGAAATCAGCCTTTGCAAAATCGCTATAATTGCCATAAGTCTTTTTAAGTTTGGGCAATTGGCTCGCAATGTCGTCTCTGGAATGATAACAATATGTTCTTTTATTGTGGGCATTAAATGCAGAAAGCAATGGGTCCATTTGACCATTTCCATCCAAATCATCTGCTACCAATTCTAAAGGATTTTCTTCATTCATTTCGTAGCGATGGTTATTCCCCATATTGCCTAAGATCCAGTCTTGATCTCCATCATTATCTAAATCTGCCCAATGAACTGTTTGCCACAAGCCTTTCAAAGATTCCAATAATGTTGAGGAGCAATCATTAATTTTTGTCCCATCTATGGTAGCAATAAAAGGCGACATCCATTCTCCTGTAATAATCATTTCCTTTGCTTCATCACCATAAATATTCCGTAAAGTGATGGAAGTAGGACAGACGATTTCATTGGAAACGTTTATATCTTTCTTTACTATCTCACCATCTTTTAAAACAAATTTCAAAACTGGACTTTCGATATTGGTGGGATAATCTTCAGGACTCGGATAGTGTGCCAAATAAACTCCTATGGGATTATCTTCATTTAGTCCTATATGATATGAACCTGCTGATAAGGTAAAAGTCGAATGCATCACCCATTGTCCATTTTTTTTCAATAATCGCATAAGACGAGATTCATTTTTTTTCTCTTCATATCCGACCAAAAGGATATTTTCTTTATCCTCTATCTCGACTACTTTCATATCGGTCACTAAAAAATCTTCTAGTGAAAATATTGATTGGATGGAATCAGGTAAATTGGTATTGAGTAAGCAAAGATCAGTATTGAAATTGGCGACATACACCAAATTATTTTTCTTGGATTTTTCTAAAAGGATTTGTTGATTAAAACAGGCTTTTATCAAAAAGGGTTGTCGGCTAAAATCATGTTTTTTCAGTATCTTAAAATCTTCGGTTTCCAACAACTTTTTTTGTGTCAAGATAGGCACAATCTCCGTATGATTAGAAGCAAATAAAGCATCAACATGATTTAATTCCAATCGTTGATTTTTGGATACCTCTCTCAAGGTTGTCTTTTTTCTATCTGCCCAAGTTACGACCAATGAGTCGATTGCGGCTGTTCCTACTCCTATTACTAACTCATCAGACATCGTTGAAAGATAGGAACGTACAGGAGAAAGATCTCTGCTGATTACTTTGCCATTGTTCAAAAAGACTTTTACATTGGAGCCGATGGCATCTAAGTTTGCGAAAGAACCTTTTAACCTTATTTTGATAAAATCATTGTTGCTCTCATTGATAAGAATGCTTGCATGATCATTGATGTTATTTTGTACCAAGTCTAAATCTCCGTCATTGTCTAAATCTCCATAAGCGACTCCATTGGTTATCGTCTTTGGAAAGTCCATGTGGTTTTCAAAAATACCCTTGTCGTTTTTGATAAAGAGATGATTTGGAAGTAGTACATTGGGTAAAGCTTCCACATCCGCCCTTATGCGTTTTTGCAAACTCTCTTTATCCCCAAATCCTACCAAATTGGCATTGTAGTTGACAAAATCTAAATCAGTGATATTTTTACCATAGCCATTGCTGACATAGAGGTCTGTATCTCCGTCATTGTCGAAATCCATAATCAAAGGCGACCAGCTCCAATCGGTTTGATGGACTTTGTATAACGCACTCACATCGGAAAATGCCATAAGCGTTGTATCTATGATTCCATTATTGAGTTGGACCGTATTTCTGATAAATTGGTGATTGTAGTCTGATTTTTGGGAAAGTAAATACTTGTCGTAATTCATCATTCCCAACATAGTTTTTTGTCGTCCATTGTCATAGGGCAACATATCTACTACCATTATATCTTGTAAAGCATCGTCATTGACATCGCCAATATCGACTCCCATACTATTGTAAGTGGTATGTTTGAGTAAGTCTTTTGAATGATCGACAAATTTTTCGCCATTTTGATTGAGGTATAATATGTCGTCGGTGATGAAATCGTTGGCGATATATAAATCGGGATAACCATCTTGATTAAAATCAGACATCGCTATCCCTAATCCAAAACCTGGTAGATTTACATTCCATTCGATTGAGCGATCCACAAATGTAGGCTTTCCTGTCTCATTAAATTCGTTTTCATAGAACTTGTCAAAGCTCTTTTTGGAAAAGTACCTTTTGGGTTGTGGATAGTTTTTTGATTTGTGATCTACGAAGTTTTGCAACTGATATACATCTAAGTCACCATCTAAATCTGCATCAAAGAACAACGCTTGTTGGCTATAGCCTGTAATATCTAAACCGTAATCAGCCGCACTTTCTTTAAAAGAAAATACACCTTTTTCGGAGTAGTTGAGATATAGTAAGTTGGAACAAGGTTTTTCTTGACAATCGGGACCACCGACGGATAAGTAGATGTCTTTCTTGCCGTCATTGTTTATATCGACTAAAGAGATGCCGTTGATCCATTGATGTGTCACTAAACCTGCTTGGGAAGTCACATCTGTAAATTTCAAATTGGGGCTTCCACTGTAAAGAACAGATGATACTAAGTTTCCTCCGAGTATTATGTCTTGGTATCCATCTCCATCAAAATCTGCAATGCCGACTCCTCCTCCATTGTATAGGTAATGATAATCTACAACACTCAAAGTATCGGATACTATTTTATTGATAAATCCGAGTTTTAAGGTATTGTTTTCATGAAAACAAGCAGAGGAATTATAATTATAGCTCTCCTCTTTTTTACAGGAAAAAAGAGCGAGAACTATAATCAATATGTAGATAGATTTTTTGATAGTGAAAAGGCTAAATACGGTTCAGTTTGTGGTTTTGGGACGACGGGACGTTTTGGGTTCTTTTCGTGTTTTGGGACGATGGGACGTTTTGGGTTCTACCCCATGATTATTGTTCCTTTATATCCCATCATCCCAACCTGTAGAAACTGAACCGTTCGTCCCTTTAAATATAAACGTTGTGACCTCAACCCAATAGCCCCGAATGGATTAAATTCTAATTTTTAATCTCTAAATTCTAAAGCGGTTCAGTTAGCGAAGCGTTCTGTCCTTTCCCAAATAGCCCCGATAGTAGTGGTATAAATGCAAGTAGCTTTGCACCACAAGTCGAAAAGACTTGCGGTAGAAGCTTAGCTGCATTTATAAGAACGGATAGCGGGACTTGCCGTTGCGACGAAGTACTTGACCGTTCGCTCCTAAAAAAGAAAAAACTATTCTTTAATAACCTGGATTCTGTGTCAAATTACTATTGGCTGCTAATTCGGAAAGTGGTATCCATACATACTCATCTCTGTTGGGTGTAAATGCGCCACCACTCAAAGACTTTGGATGAGTCGGATGGATGGAATTGGTTCCTAAGTAGGTGTCTGCTAATCCCCATCGTACTAAATCAAAGAAACGATGACCTTCGCCTGTGAGTTCTAATACTCGTTCATCTATGATGGCTTGTGTCATTTCTTCTTGAGATAAGCCCGTCTTTTCATCGACCATTGCTCTTGCTCTCACTTGATTGAGATAGGTTTCTGCTTCAGCCGTTTTGCCTTGATTGTTTAAAGCTTCTGCCATCATTAACAAAACATCTGAATATCTGATGATTCTCCAGTTATTGCCAACATTGGTGCCTAGAAGATCAACTTCTTCTCTTTTGCCAATATCTAAGCCTGCATACTTTTTGGTAAAGATGGGTTCCATTCCTTCGCCATTTGCTAACGCAATATCTTCTGCAAAGTCTGTTAGAAACTCGGTTCCTCCATAACCTTCTGATCCTGGATAATCATAAGCAAGTGTTGCGTCTCTTCTTATCGTTTCTCCATTGGCTTCAAAAAGGTCTTTGACCCAACTATTGACATAGTGAGATTGATCTGGTGACTTGGTAGGCGGTGCATAATCTATATGAAAATTACCCATCGTTCCTACGCCTGGCATATCGACTCCCCATGCAAAGGATTCTACTCCAAGATATTGTAATTCGTAAACAGACTCCACATTATTTTCATTGTCTTGCCCAAAGTTATCCGCATAGGATTCTGCTGGTAAAAGGCTGTACATCCCACTATTGATGACCTTAGCGAACGCTGTCTCTGCGGCTGCCCAATCTCCTGAATATAAGTAACTTTTTCCTTTAAGTGCTGTAGCTGATCCTGAAGTGGGTCTTCCTGCATCTGCTGCTCCCCAACTATCTGGCAACTGCGTTTCTGCCATTTCCAAATCGCTTATGATTTGCGCCCATACTTCTGTCGGAGTAGATTGACTTGGGAAGAAATCTTCATCATCTTTAGGAGTAGTCGTTATTAATGGAATATTTCCAAAAAGATTGACCAAGTACCAGTTGGAAAAAGCTCTCACAAAGTACGCTTGTCCTGTATAAACGTCAGCGTTTTCAGTTACATCAGCAGTAACATTTTCTATGACAGAATTAGCTCTATAAATCGCTTTGAATGGTTCTTGCCATATTTCGGTAGCCCATCGAGCCACTCCAGGTGTTCCTTGAAGCGTCGATAAGGCAGTATTGGCATCGAAAGGTCTTACATTGAAAACATCTGATCGAAGCATTGCGCCTGTATGAATGATCCGTCCCCAGAAAAAAGTATTGGTGAGGGGATGATACATGCCATTTACGGCTGCTTGTGCATCTGCTTCAGTCGTCCAAAAATTTCCAGTCGAAACTGTATTGGTATTGTTTTGATCCAAAAGGTCCTCATTACAGCTTAGACTAAAGAATAAAACAGCGAAAAATACAAATAGATATTTCTTTTTCATTTTAAAATTCTTTGTTAGTTAAAAATGAGTAGTTCTTTAAATGTAATGCGAGTTTAGACGAGGCATATTTTGATAACAAGGGAATAAATTCCCTCGTTCAGTAGGGGCTAAAATGAGGTAAAAACGAAGGGACTTTAGTCCCGAAAATAATGCCCAATACTTGTCCTTATGCAAATTTTAGCGACAAAGCTACGTATCGGAAAAGGAATGAATTCCTTCTCTTTGGAAATAGTTTAGTTTCTTTTGAGCGAGGGATTTCAATCCCTTGTAAAAAAGTTACGGTTCACTAAAAATACAGCATTACAAATATAGTACTACCTAAAAATTAGCTTGTACTCCAAGTACCAAAGCTCTTGCAACTGGATAAGCTCTTGAATCTAACCCTCTACCTAAAAGAGGATTTACGTCTGGTCTGTTTCCAAAAAATCCTTGATCGGTATTGGCTCTACCACCATTGGTTGATGATACATCTGGATTGTAACCCGAATACTTCGTAAAGGTCAATAAGTTTTGTCCTGTCAAAAATACTCTCAATCCGCCTAACCAATCGGCATTGTTGAATTGATTAAAAGTATATCCGATTTCCATTGTTCGTAATCTCAAGTAAGAACCGTCCTCTACAAAGAAAGAAGAAGGCGCTCTATTACCTGCGGCATCGGTAGCCGTCGCTCTTGGAATATCGGTATCGGTATTTTCAGGAGTCCATCCATCTAAAACAGTCGTTAGTTTATTATCATCTGCCCATACGGTATTGAAAAACTTATTGAGGTTATAAATTTCATTGCCTTGTACTCCATTGAAGAAAACAGCAAAGTCTAACTTTTTATAATTTCCAGCAAGGTTAAAACCATAAATAAAATCAGGATTGGGGTCCCCTAAAATCGTTTGGTCTTCATCTGTGATCAATCCATCTCCATTCAAATCTTTACGAATAAAATCTCCTGGTTGTACGACATCTCTTCTTAGATTAGGCACACCATCTTCGCTATCCAAGTTTGGATCATTGTCAATGGCTGCTTGGTCGGCATAAACACCTTCAATCTCAAAACCATAAAAAACGCCTGGTGCTTCTCCTTCAATAAATCTATTGACGATGGTAATGTCTTCTGTTGTAGATGGCCCCAATATTGGATTGGGTAATTCTGTCACCGTACTATTAAAGGTTCCAATATTGAATCCAATTTCATAATTAAAATCTGAATTGGCTCGTTGTCTATATCTCAAATCCAACTCAACTCCTGTATTTCTTATAGCACCAGCATTTCTAATAACTGGCTCACTGGTTCCTGCGGTTGAGGGGAAATTCACCCCAACCAATACATCTTGTACATCTTTAATATAGTAATCTACACTAGCTGTTAACTTGTCTTGCCAAAAGCCCATATCTGCTCCTACATTAAAAGTAGTTGCTTCTTCCCATTTTAAGTCTTCTAAGGCGATGGTTGTTTGGGCATAGCCTTGTACCAAATCTCCACCCACTGAAGTATTAGAAGCCAAACCAAAGACAGATTGATAAGCATAGTCAGGAATATTAGAGGCTCCAAGTATGCCATAACTGGCTCTTAACTTCATTCTGTTCCATATTCTATCTTGGGAAAAGAAGTTTTCGTTATGCAATTTCCATCCTATAGAAGCAGAAGGAAAATATCCTACTCTGTAATCTTCTGCAAACTTAGAAGACGCATCTCGTCTCATCGTTAATTGCAGTAAGTAGCGATCATTCATATCATAGTTTACTCGACCAAAGACCGATCTTAATCCGCTTACATTATTGATACCAGCAAGATTTTGAACATTCGCTGGTGCGGATGCTCCGATAACTTGAATATCATTACTAGGCAAGCCTTGAACATAAATACCCATATTTTTAGTAACAATTTTTTGTTCTGTAAATCCTACTACCACATTCAAATTACTATTGCTACCCAACTTGGTATCATAAGACAAAGTAGGTTCCCACATGGTAAGTGTTGTTTCCCCTCTTACCTCTGATAAGTCATTTTGATCATTTCTATTGAAAACTGGATCTGTGTCACTCATAAAAAATGTAGGCGTAAAAGACTTAGAAAACTCATTGAGATAGTCTAACCCATAATTCAGTTTAACCGTCAAATTATTGGTCAATTCATAACTAAAGTTGAGGTTTCCTAATACATTTCTTGACCGAAGATTGTTGTCTTCCAATACGGCTCTCGCATATTTATTGATTCCTCCAAAAAAAACGGTATCTGCATTAGGTGCTTCAAAGCCTCCTTCATTTTCTTCAACGGACTCAGCTAAAATAGGAGCTGTTCCTCCCTCAAAACCAAACCAATTATTTTCTTGAAGATCAGCTTGAACCAATGAAAGTGATTGATTAATCGTCAATCGACCTATTTTAAATTCACTATTGGCTCTTCCATTGATTCTAGTAAATCCAGAACCAACCAAAATACCTTCTTGATTGTAGTAATTTCCAGAAAGAAAAAATTTGGAGTTCTCATTACCTCCCGATACAGAAACACCATAATCACCAATCATTCCAGGATTCAGAGACAAATCTTGCCAATCTGTAGAAGGCAATCCATCAGGTAAAATTTTGCCTGTTCCATCATTGGCTTCCAGTTGATTTCGATATTCTACAAACTGCGCTCCATCTAAGAAATCTAACATTTTAGCTGGCGTTTCTACACCACCCCTTACATCAACAGACACTCTAGTTCTTCCATCATTATTGCCATGTTTGGTTGTAATCAGCACAACACCATTCGCTGCACGTGATCCATATATCGCAGCCGAAGAAGCATCTTTAAGAATTTCGATAGACTCAATATCCTTTGGATTCAAAAAATTCATATTGTCAACAAAGGTTCCATCTATCACATACAAAGGAAAGGAATTAGTCAAAGAACTTACTCCTCTCACAAACACATTGGTTGCTCCACCAGGCGCACCACCATTATTTTCTATTTGAATTCCTGCCATTTTTCCTTGTAAAGCAGAAGTAGCATTTCCAACAACAAGTGAGGAAATCTCGTCTCCCCTGATAGAAGCAATAGAACCTACCAGATCACTCTTTTTCCTAACACCATATCCTACAACAACAACTTCATCCAGCAAATCTACATCAGGAGCTAAGGCTACATTATAATTATTACTCCCGTCCAATTTTAACATAAAGTCTTTATAACCAACATAGGAAACCTTCAATTCATCAGTATCTTTGGGTACAGCCAAAGTGAAAGAACCATCAATGTCAGTCACCGTTCCAATAGTCGTATTCGGTACAATGACGGTAGCTCCAATTACAGGTTCTCCGACATCATCAAGCACTTTGCCACTTACATTTTGACCAAATGAAAGTTGTATACATATTGTCATCAAAGCAATAAAAGTTATTACTTGTTTAAGATACTTAGGTGGATGAGACCAAAGTAAATAGTTTGGATGAGTCATAATCTGATAGTTTAAGGTATATTTAATTTACAGTCAAATTATTGGGATTTAGGTTATACAGTTATAGAGACTTCCTTCTGATTAATTTGCAAGGAAGAATCTCCGTTATTTTTTTCTTTTCGATAATAGCCTCTGCTGCTTTCTCTGCCATCATAATAAAGTCCGTAGAAAAAGTAGTGATACCGCCTTCGATAATTTCCTTGACCAACGAATCATTATGAGACAATATGCCAAGATCTTTTCCTATCTCCAATCCTGCTTCTTTAGCATCTTTAATCAACAACCATAAGTCCGTATCTCCAATGGTAAAATAAACACGATTGGGTTTCAAATGACCAGAATCATATTCTTGAAATACTTGGGCATTTAATTTTTCTTCCTCACAAAATTTCATAAACGCAGTATGAATGCCCGCAGGATAATCAACATCATCTCTATAATAAAGTAGGATTTCATCGAAGCCCAATATTCTATCTTTGAGTTCCTGAAATACCTCTGACAATGAATTTTCAAATTCCTGTGAGATATACGAAACCCTTTCGTGTACATAGAGATACCGATCTATAATAAGTAAATTGTCTTTGGGTAAGATAGTGAGTGCTTGCAAGGCTGCTTCACTCTGAATAGGGGCAACTACATATTTGCCATATTTCAACTTGACGGTATTGAGGATAGACTCAAACATTTCCATATTGTTATGATGAAAATAGACATCAATCTGATATTGCGCTCCTAGTGTTTTTCTGAATTTGTTATAAAAGTCTCTTTGAAAGCTCTGAAAACCATACAAAAGAAGGGCTATATGAAGATGCTGACTCACATCTGTATTGGCAACAAAAAATCCCAAACCCCTTTTTGAACGGATGATTCCTCTTTCCTTTAACACCTTATACGCTTTCACAATTGTCTCCCTAGAATATCCCAATTGTTGAGACATTTCATTGACAGAAGGAAGTATATCTCCCAGCTCAAAATGGTTTTCAATGATGCACTCCAATACGCCTTTTACAATTCTTTCATGCTTGGTCAATATACCCGCATCATTGAGTGTTTGTATTTTTTGAATTAATGCCATTTCACTATACTATACTGTACTATAATGGTAACGAATATGTGAATATAGCAAAATTTGGCATATTACTAGAATTTTATAGGTATAAAAATGGTATTTTACTTGATTTTCTAATATTTTCAGCAGTTTAGAAAGTCAAATTCTTCTTTTTTGGAGCGAATAGTTGGGTGCTTCGTCGCAACGGAAAGTCCTGCTATCCGTTCTTATTCGTGTAGCCAAGTTTTAGGTAGCCAACGCTTCACACGAATACCACTTCTATCAGGGCTAGATCGTTGCGGTTTCAACCTATTGTAACTGCTCCTTTTTTATGTTTTATACCTGTAAACTTTCACTACAAAATGAATCCAAATTATCGAGTTTAACGTAGTTCCCTCCCAACCAAACAAGTCACTAATAATCAAACACTTATACAGCAAATACCGCCTTAATACAGTCTCTATATCAACAAAATCTCAAAGATTAAGCAAAAAAAGGATCGTTTTTATCAGTTTTTACCTATCAAAACCCTATCTTAGAGTCATTAGAAGTAGCTTTTTCACTAAACAAAGCTGTTTTTAAA
>JAHDBB010000036.1:16551-22074 GCA_020630635.1 Chitinophagales bacterium | reverse complement strand
GTCGAACCGCTCAAAATCAAAAAATCTCTTAGTCCCATTTTGGAATAGTTTATTTTTAATCTTTCACTAAGAAGTCCTGACCTCAACCAACTAGACCCGATAGTAGTGGTATTGCTGCTGAGCAAAGACCACAAGTCGAAAAGACTTGCGGTAGAGTTAGGCGGCAGCAATAAGAACGGATAGCGGGACTTTCCATCACGACAAAGCTACAAACGTTCTCTCCTAAAAAAAAGAAAAATCTTTATCTATACATTCCTCTCTCCTATCTTGATGAAGTAAAGAAAAAATCAAGCTATGCAAAATACTCTTAAAATATTTTATCATTTTATAGGCTCTTTATTCTTGTGTTGCATCTTTAGTTATGCACTAAATGCACAAGCCGAGCTGTACGAAGTCTGTGCATGTGACTCTATGGAACTCTGTGTCACCGCCAATTTTGAAAATTATGAATGGTTTGAAATTTCGATGGATACGACAACGGCCAATCCTTTGTCAACCGATAGATGTTTTATTCCAACTTCTAATGGAACGTATTATGCTGTTACCTCTGAAGGCAGTTGTTGCCGAGAAGAGACTCCACAAATGGAAGTAGTTATTCATCCTGAAATTGATGGTGTAAATGTAGCTACAACTAATGCGAATTGTGACAGCGAAGAAACGGGAAGTGTCACACTCAATGGTATAACAGGTGGAAGTAGTCCTTTTACCTTTACGATTAGCAATGGTAGTGCGTCCCAAACAGGAACGACTGCGACCTTTACAGGATTGGCAGCAGGTGGTTATCTTTATAGCGTCACCGATGACAATGGCTGCGTTTATGAAGGTTCTTTTTTTATTGATGATCCTGCTGACTTAGAACTAGTTGTGACTGCCGAAAATGATGAGACGTGTGTTGATTCAGATAATGGAAGCGCAAGTGTATCGGCAAGTGGTGGAACTCCTCCTTATACCTACTCTTGGAGTCCAGGCGGCTATACAACTGCCACCGCTGCCAATCTTCAAGCCAATTTTTATTTGGTAACGGTGACAGATGCCAATGGTTGTGATGTCGTTGCTTCCTTAGAAATTGAACAACCTGATACCTTAGGAATTGCCTTATTGGGAACAACGGATGTAGATTGTAATGGCAATAGTACGGGAAGTGCTGTCGTGACAGGTTCGGGCGGAACTCCTCCTTACACCTTCACCAGTAGCAGCGGAAGTGTTTTAGGAAGTATGATTAACGATTTGGCGGCTGGAATGCACACCATCACCATTACTGATAACAACAACTGTACAAAAACATTGGACCTTACCATCAATCAACCCAACTCTTTAAATTTATCCATTAGTGGAAATGATCCAATCTGTGGAGAAACCGCTAGTGGTACAGTTGATTTGACTGTTAGTGGAGGAACAGCCCCTTATACCTATCTTTGGAATACGGGAAGTACCGACCAAGATTTGAGTAACTTAGTAGATGGAACGTATTCGGTGACAGTGACAGACGCTAATAATTGTACAGCTATCATCAGTACTTCCTTGACTGATCCAGATATTATGGAAGTAATGGTCACTCCTACAGATGCTAATTGTGATAGCGAAGAATCGGGTAGTGTCACCTTAACTGCCATGGATGGAACAGGACCTTATACCTTTGAAATCAGCAATGGGAGTAGTCCTATAGATGGAACATCTGCTACTTTTAATAACTTGGCTGCTGGCGGTTACATTTATACCGTTACGGATGCCAATGGATGTAGTTTTGAAGGCTCTTTTGAAATAGATGATCCAAGTGATTTGACCGCTTATATTTCGAGTGAAGTTGATGAAAGTTGTAGTGATGGCAATGATGGTAATGCGAGTGTTTTGGCAAGTGGTGGAACGGCTCCTTATACCTATCTTTGGAGCAATGCCCAAACCACCTCAACTGCCTCTAATTTGAGTGCAGGTAATTATACCGTTATTGTGACAGATGGCAATGGTTGTACGATAACATTGAATGCTTCGATTGGAGAACCTGCTCCCATTGGTATTGCCTTAGTCGATCAAACCAATGTACTTTGTAATGGAGATAGTAACGGAACAGTAACAGTTGTTGGAAGTGGTGGAACGGCTCCTTATACTTTTACTAGTAGTTCAGGAGGTGTTACGGGAAATATAGTTAGTGGACTCAATGCAGGCAATCATACTATTACTGTTACGGATGCCAATAATTGTACAACTAATATAAGTGTTACGATTACACAAGCTGATGTTTTAGAAGTCAGCCTTAGTGGCATTAACCCAACTTGTAATGGAGAAGCTTCTGGAAAAGTGAATATGTTGGTAGAGGGTGGAACTGAAGAATATCATTATCTTTGGAATACAGGAAGTACAGATAGAGATTTGCAAAATGTGATGGCTGGTACGTATAGTGTGACAGTAACAGACGAAAATGGTTGTACGGCTACCGCTTCTGTCACCCTTACAGATCCTCCTGCAATGTCTGCTGCTGCCACTCCTACAGATGCCAATTGTGATAGTGAAGAAACAGGAAGTGTGACAATTAATAATGTAACGAATGGGACAGCTCCTTATACTTTCAACATCAGCAATGGTAGTGCTGCTCAAACTGGAACAACTGCCACTTTCAATAACTTGGCTTCGGGTGGTTACATTTATACCGTTACGGATGCGAATGGTTGTATGTATCAAGCCTCTTTTGAAGTCGATGATCCCAATGATTTAACAGCTTATATTTCTAATCAAACCGATGAGACCTGTTTAGAAAATGACGATGCAACCGCTACGGTTACGGCTTCGGGTGGCACACCTCCTTATACTTATCTTTGGAGTGACAACCAAACAACTTCAACCGCTTCTAATTTAGATGCTGGTGTTTATTCTGTTACAGTTACAGATGCCAATGGATGTAGTGTCATTGCCTCTCTTCAAACCAATCAGCCTGACTCTCTTAACCTCATTTTGATTAGTCAAATCAATGCAAGTTGTGATGGAAATAATGATGGTAGTGTAACCGTAAATGCAACGGGAGGAACGAGTCCTTATACTTTTACTAGCACGAGTGGAACCGTTAGTGGCAATACTATTTCTGGACTTTCACAAGGTACTCATACGATTACGGTTACAGATGATAACAACTGTCAACAATCTTTAACCATTACTATCTCTCAACCTGATGAATTGATTGTTTCCGCTACTGGAACCAACCCAACTTGTAATGGAGATAATTCTGGTAGCATTTCGATTAATGTAAATGGAGGCACACAAGAATATCATTATCTTTGGAATACAGGAAGTACCGACAGTACTTTAAATAATGTTCCTGCTGGTACTTATACAATTACAGTGACAGACGAAAATAATTGTACCGCTACTGCTTCGGCTACTATTACGGACCCTGCTGCGATGTCTGCTACTGCAACTCCTACAGATGCTGATTGTGATAGCAATGAATCTGGTAGTGTGACCATTGGTAATGTAACTGGTGGAACAGCTCCTTATACTTTCACTATTAGCAATGGTAGCAATCCACAAACAGGAACAACTGCCACTTTTAATGACTTGGCTACTGGAGGTTACATTTATACTATTACGGATGCGAATGGTTGTACTTATCAAAGCTCTTTTGAAGTTGATGATCCTAATGACTTGACTGCCTATATTTCTAATCAAACAGATGAAACTTGTTTTGAAAACGATGATGCAACTGCTACTGTTACGGCTTCGGGTGGTACGCCTCCTTACGCTTATCTTTGGAGTGATAACCAAACTACCCAAACTGCTTCTAATTTGGATGCTGGTACTTATAGCGTAACGGTTACAGATGCGAATGGATGTAGTGTGGTAGCTGCTCTTCAAACCAATCAACCTGACTCGCTTGATATTGTACTCATTAGTCAGGTCAATGCAAGTTGTGATGGTGATTCAGACGGAAACATTACTGTAAATGCAACTGGAGGAACCAGTCCTTACACCTTTACTAGCACCAGTGGAATGGTTAATGGAAATATTATTTCTGGACTCAATCAAGGAACTCACACTATTACTGTCACAGATGATAATAATTGTCAACAATCTTTGACGGTCACGATTACAGAACCCAATTTACTTACTGTTTCAGCCATTGGAACCAACCCTAGTTGTAATGGGGAAAACTCTGGTAGTGTCTCTATCAATGTAAGTGGAGGAACCCAAGAGTATCATTATCTTTGGAATACAGGTAGTACTGACAGTACTTTAAATAATGTTCCTGCTGGTACTTATACGGTGACTGTTACAGACGAGAATAACTGTACCGCTACTGCTTCGGCTACCTTAACCAATATAGCGGCTCTATCGGCTTTGGCGACACCAACAGATGCCAATTGTGATAGTGAAGAATCTGGCAGTGTTACCATTAATAATATAACAGGCGGAACCGCTCCTTACACTATTTTCATTAGCAATGGTAGTACTCCCATCACTGGAACAACCGCTACTTTTAATGATTTAGCAACTGGAGGATATACTTATACCGTTACAGATGCGAATGACTGTACTTATCAAGGTTCGTTTGAAATTGATGATCCAAGTGATTTGACGGCTTATATTTCCAATCAAACAAATGAAACTTGCTTGGAAAATGATGATGCAACGGCTACTGTTACTGCCTCTGGTGGTACGCCTCCTTATACTTATCTTTGGAGTGATAACCAAACTACCCAAACCGCTTCTAATTTAGATGCTGGTACTTATAATGTAACGGTTACGGATAATGCAGGTTGTAGTATAATTGTTGATGTAGATGTTGCTCAACCTGATTCATTAGATATTGCTTTAGTTAATCAAGTCAATGTAGGATGTAATGGTGAAAATACGGGAAGTGTCACTGTTGTTGGAAGTGGTGGAACTAGTCCTTATACTTTTACTAGCACGAGTGGAACTGTTAGTGGAAATATTATTTCTGGTCTGGCTCAAGGAAGTCATACGATCACTATCACAGATGACAATAATTGTCAACAGTCTTTAGATGTTATTGTTACAGAATCTTCTTCTTTAAGTGTTTCTATTGATTCTATAAATCCAACTTGTACAGGTGGGTCAGATGGAATGGTAATGGCTATTCCTAGTGGTGGTGTTGCACCCTATTTTTATCAATGGACAGATACAAATAATATGTTGATTTCTACAGATGCTGTTATAGAAAATTTAGTGGCAGGAACTTATAGTATTAATATTACTGATTCTAATGGATGTATAGGAAACGCTGTTATTACATTAAGTCCAGATAACCCTTTACCCATTCCTATTATTACAGCAAGTAGCACAGAAATTTGTGCAAACGATGCTCCTATTATTTTAACAACTGATCCAACTTATATCAATGTTGAATGGTATTTAAATGGACTTACTTTAGTTGGAGCAGGTACTACTTATAATGCTTATCAAAGTGGAGATTATACAATAGAAGTAGTTGATACAAATGGCTGTACGAACACCTCTACTCCTATCACTATTACCATTAATGATAATCCTGAACCAATTCTAATTGCTGAGGGA
>JAHDBB010000036.1:0-16451 GCA_020630635.1 Chitinophagales bacterium | reverse complement strand
TTAATTCTGATGCGCCTATCTCTAGTATCATTGCTATCAATGGAGATACGGGTGACATACCTTCTTGTAATAATTGTAATAATCCAACTGTCAGTCCTACTCAAACAACGACCTATCTTGTTACAGTCACCACTCCTCAAGGATGTGTTATGACGGACCAAGTTATTGTCAATGTTAATAATCTTCCTACTCCTAGTATTTTTGTATTAGGTGATGAAGAAATTTGTGGTGATAATGCACCAATACAAATGTTTGTAACAGGTGGAATCTTTTCAACTGTTGAATGGTATCTAAATGATATTATTCTCGTGGGAGTTGGAAATACTTTTAATGCCTACGAAAGTGGAAACTATACAGCAATTGTAACAGATAATAATGGGTGTACTAATAGTTCTGCACCTGTAACCCTAACTATTCATAAAAATCCAGAACCTACATTAATAGCAGAAGGAAATGGTACTTTCTGTGACGGATTCGATATTGATTTGACTGCAACCTTTGGGTTTAATAATTATATATTTACACTAGTTGGTTCTGGAATTGTACAAAATGGAAGTAACAATATTTTTGAAGCTACTCAATCTGGACAATACGCTGTGACTGTAACGGATGATAATGGATGTATGGGAACTAGTGATACCATTAGTGTTTCTGTTGATGCTTTACCAATGCCTATTATTCAAGGAGTTCCTAGTGATACTTTGTGTAATAATGAATGTACTCAGTTGTATGTTGAAGGATTTTATCAACAGGTGACTTGGTATCAAGGAAATCCTAATGATTTAAACAATGCAACTATATTAGGCAATGGAAATCCTTTTGATATTTGTGAAACTGGCAACTATTTTGTTCAAGTATTTGATGAATCAACTGGACAAACTTGTGAAGGTTACTCCCCTATGATTAACATATTTAAAGAAGAATCTTTCTCTATTGAAATAGTTAGTAACAACTTAAATGTTTGTGAATATAATTTACCTATTGTTTTAACAGCAACCCTTTATAATAATGTCACTTATAATTGGTATCAAAATGGCTCCACTTTAGTTCAATCTTCTAATTCTAATATTTTTAATGCAAGTATTAGTGCAGACTACTATGTCGAAATTATAACACCTAATGGATGTAGTTATCAAAGTGAAGGCGTTTCTACTATTGTAGATCAAGTTCCTTTTGTAGATGCAGGTTTAAATCAAACGATTTGTATTGGAGAAGAAGTAGAACTAAATATCAATTCAGATTATTCTATTACTGATATTAGTATTTTACTAGGTGATATAAATGATATACCATCCTGTACAGACTGTAATAATCCTATTGTTAGCCCTAATCAAACAACCACTTATTTAGTAACAGTAACTACAGAAGAAGGTTGTATAATGACAGATCAAGTAACTGTTACAGTTAACTTACTACCTCAACCTATTATTTTCTCTTTTCAAACAGAAGAATGTAAAAGTCAAGCACCCATTAGTTTATTAGCATTAGGGGGAACATTTAATAGTATCGAATGGTATAAAGATGGTATTACATTAGTAGGAACAGGAAACACTTTTGATGCTTATGAAAGTGGAGACTATACTATTATAGTTACAGATAATAATGGTTGTATAAACACTTCTGAAATAAAAACCATTACCATTAATGAGAACCCTCAACCTGAATTAATAGTAGAGGGTAATGGAACTTTTTGTGATGGTTTTGATATTGACCTAACTGCTACCGATGGATTCAATAATTATTCTTTTGAAATGCTTGGAATAGGCATTGTACAAAATGGAGCTAATAATATCTTTGAAGCTACTCAAACAGGACAGTATGCTGTAACTGTTACGGATGTAAATGGGTGTGTAGGTACAAGTGATACTATAACTGTAACTATTGATGCTCTTCCCAATCCTATAGTTGAAGGTATTCCTGGTGATACACTTTGCTATGGTCAGTGTGCCAATTTATATGTTGTTGGAATTTATCAGAGCGTCATTTGGTATCAAGGAAATCCTAACAATCTAAATAATGCCATAGAGGTTGGAGCAGGTAACAATTTCCAAACCTGTCAAACAGGAACTTATTTTGTTCATGTAATAGATGAAGCAGCAGGACAAAACTGTGAAGGTTATTCTTTACCAATTGACGTATTTGTTGAATCTCCTGTCAATATTAACCTTACTGTAGATGCTTTAGAAAAATGTGAAAATGATGCTCCTATTGTCATAACAGCCCCTATTTATGATAATGCAACCTATCATTGGTATTTTAATGGAACAGAATTGGTTCAATCTTCTAACTCTAATATTTATAATGCAAATGAAAGTGGAACGTATAATGTTGAAGTTATAACTTCAGAAGGATGTACCAATATTAGTGATGGCATTACTGTAACAATACATTCTATGCCCTTTATTGAAGCAGGTAGTAATCAAACAATCTGTATCGGTGAGACTATTGGTATTGATATTGATTCTGATTTAGGCATTACTAATATTTCACCTATATCTGGAGATATAAATGCTATACCATCTTGCTCAAACTGTAATAATCCAGAGATGAGTCCAACGACTACAACAGAGTATGAAGTAACTGCTATCTCTGAATTTGGGTGTATTAGTAAAGATACTATCATTATCCAGGTGAATCCATTACCGAGTCCTATCATTATAAACAATGGGGATAATGAAATTTGCAAAAGTGAGGGACCAATTATTTTAACCGCATCGGGAGGTACATTTACCTCTATTGAATGGTATAAAAATGGTATCACATTAATGGGAGTAGGCACTGATTTTGAAGTTTATGAAAGTGGCGACTATAGTATTACTGTTATAGATTCTAATGGATGTTCTAATACATCAGAAATTATAAACATTACCATTAATGACAATCCTATCCCTGAATTAATTTCAGAAGGCAATGGTACTTTCTGTGAAGGCTTTGATATTGATTTAATAGCAACTACTGGTTTTAATAATTACACTTTTGAATTATCTGGTAGTGGAGTAGTTCAAAATGGTTCTAATCATATTTTTGAGGCAACTTTATCTGGAACATACATTGTAACTGTAACAGATGAGAATAACTGCATAGGAACAAGTAGTCCTATTACTGTTACTCTTGATATTGCTCCACAACCCATCATTCAAGGAGTACCAAACAATATTTTATGTAGTGGAGAATGTACTCAATTATATGTTGAAGGATTCTATCAACAAGTAACTTGGTATCAAGGCAATCCCAATGATTTAATTAATGCAACGATATTAGGTAATGGCAATCCCTTTGATATTTGTGAAACAGGAACTTATTTTGTACATGTTTTTGATGAATCGACTGGGCAAACTTGTGAAGGATACTCACCTGTCATTAATATTGAAGTAGAAGATTTAGTTGAAGTAAAAATCACAACTGATCAGGCAGAAAAATGTGAAGAAGAAACTCCTATCTTTCTAACAGCAACTAGTTTGCTTAATGCAACTTATAACTGGTATTTAAATGGTTCAGAATTAGTTCAAAGCTCAAATAATAATACATTTGCAGCTTATGAATCTGGCATATACTCTGTTGAAGTCATGACTAATAATGAATGCTTAAATACAGCCAATGGAGTCAATATTACTGTTCATCCGATGCCTTTTGTCGATGCTGGATTCAATCAAACTATTTGTGAAGGTGAGGAAGCAGAATTAAATATTAACTCTGATACACCGGTTATCAATATTACTGCTATCAATGGAGATATAAGTGACATTCCTAGCTGTCTCAATTGTACCAATCCTATTGTTTCTCCTTCTCAAACAACTACTTATGAAGTAGTTGTAATGACAGAAGCTGGTTGTAGAAAAAGTGATTTAGTTACTGTAAATGTTAATTCCCTTCCAGAACCTAATATTGTTGTTACAGGATCAACAGAAATTTGTGCTTCAGATGCTCCCATTTCATTAACAGTGATTGGTGGTTCATTTACCAATATTGAATGGTATTTAAATGGAATTACCTTAGTTGGAAATGAAACTACTTTAGAAACATCTCAATCTGGTAATTATACTGTTTATGTAACAGATATAAATGGATGTAGTAATCAATCTGCATCTATTGAAATTACTGTTCATGAAAATCCCAATCCAACTCTTGTTGCAGAAGGAAATAACACTTTCTGTGAAGGTGGTAATATTTCACTAAGTACTGATAGTGGCTATGACAACTACATTTTTGAAATGATTGGTAATGGAATAGTTCAAAATAGCAATTCTAATATTTTTACTGCAACTCAATCAGGTTCTTATATAGTTAATGTTCAAGATAATTTTGGATGTATAGGGACAAGTGATACAATACAAGTTTCTATCGACCCATTACCCAATCCCATTATTGAAGGAGTACCGAATGACATTTTATGTAACAATGAGTGTACAGATTTATATGTCATAGGCATCTATCAAAGCGTCATCTGGTATCAAGGGCAACTTAATGATTTGGAAAATGCTATAGAAGTTGGTGCAGGTAATAATTTCACAGTCTGTGAAAGTGGCTCTTATTTTGTATATGTTTTAGATGAAGCTGCAGGACAAAATTGTGAGGGTTATTCTATGTCTGTTAACATTAATTTTGAAGAAAACATTAATGTAGTAATTGATGCAAGTTCTCTTGCAACTTGTCAGATTGATGCTCCTATTACTTTAACTGTTCCAACTACAAATACTAATACAATTTACAATTGGTATTTAAATGGATCTGATTTAGTTCAAAGTTCTAATACAAATATTTACAATGCAAATGAAAGTGGAACTTATACGGTTGAATTAATCTCTGATAATGGTTGTTCTTACACTAGCGAGGGGGTTAGTATTCAAATTCATTCAATGCCTTTATTGGATACTGGTACAAATCCAACTATTTGTAAAGGTGATGGAATAGAACTAAACTTGGTAAGTAATGCAAATATCACCGATATTATTCCTATATCAGGAGATTTAAATGCTGATGCAAACTGTACTTGTAATAACCCTACAGTAAATCCATCTAGTACAACTACTTATGCCGTTACAGTGACAAATATCGAAGGATGTAGTATAACTGAACAAATAACTGTATTCGTTGAAGATTTACCGAGCCCAAGTATCGAAGCAGAAAATGGGACAAATATATGCTCAAATGATGCACCAATTATTTTAAATACTACTGGAGGAGACTTTGAGACCTATGACTGGTATCTAAATAATATTACTTTGGTTGGAACAGGTGTAAGTTTTGAGGCATCAGAATCAGGAAGCTATACAGTAAATGTAACAGATAAAAATGGTTGTAGTCAAATTTCTCAAGCTATAGATATAACTATTTACGAAAATCCTACGCCATCTTTAATAGCAACAGGTAACAATACTTTCTGTGAAGACGGGAATATCACTTTAACTGCTACTTCTGGATATAATAATTATACATTTGAGTTAATTGGAACAGGTATCATTCAAGATAGTAATTCCAATACATTTATTGCCACACAATCTGGTGATTATACTGTACAAATCACAGATCAATTTGGTTGTACTGGTCATAGTGAAATCATTTCTGTATCTATTGATCCCTCACCCAATCCTATCATAATGGGTGTTCCAATACAACCTCTATGTATCAATGAATGCGCTAACTTATATACTACAGGAGTTTATCAAGAAATAACTTGGTATCAAGGTAATCCTAATGACTTAGAAAATGCTATTACAATGACTTCTGGAAATGACTTTGAAGTTTGTGAAAGTGGAAGTTATTTTGTTCATGTGATAGATGAAGCCGATGGGCAAAACTGTGAAGGTTATTCCTTACCTATAATAATCGAATTAGCCAATCCTATCTCATTAGAAATAGTCCCCGATGCTTTAAGTAAATGTGCCACAGATGCTCCTATTATTTTAAATGCATCCAATTATTTAAACATGACTTATAATTGGTATTTAAATGGAGGAGATTTAGTTCAATCATCAACAAGTAACATATATACTGCCTCCACATCAGGCACGTATACTGTCGAAGTAGTTGACGCACAAGGCTGTACTTATTCTAGCGAGGGAGTTACAATTAATATACATACAATACCAACGATTGATGCAGGAAACAATAAAACAATCTGCTTAGGTGAAGCTATCGAATTAAGCCTAATTACTAATGCTAACATTACCAATGTTATACCAATATCAGGTGATCTTAGTGATATTCCTGATTGTTTTAATTGCAATAACCCTGTTGTTAGTCCTACTATTTCAACTACTTATGAAATTACTGTCGAAAATGATTTTGGTTGCACCAATACTGCTTGGGTAAGTATTAATGTAAATAGTCCACCAACACCTTATATAAATGTAATAGATGACAATAGTGAAGTTTGTGCTAATAATGCTCCTATTTTACTAGAAGCAACAGGTGGTTTATTCACCAACATAGAATGGTACTTGGATGACTTTACTTTAGTAGGAACTGGAAATACTTTACAAGTCAATCAGTCAGGTAATTACTCCATTTTTGTAACTGATGAAAATGGTTGCAATAACACATCATCTTCGGTAAGAATCACTATACATGAAACTCCTATTCCTGAATTAAATGTAACAGGCAATGGAACTTTCTGTGAGGGTTTTGATATAGAATTAACTGCAAATGAAGGATTTATCCACTATGTATTTGAACTGCTTGGAACAGGTATTGTACAAAATAGTAGTTCTAATACTTTTATAGCTACAACTTCAGGAGAGTATTTGGTTACTGTTTTAGATCAAAATGGATGTGAAGGAATGAGTGAGAGTATCAGTATTTCTGTTGATGCTTTACCAATACCGAGTATAGAAGGTGTTCCAAGTCAATCACTTTGTTCGGACAATTGCCAAACATTATATGTTCTAGGTAGTTACCAACAAATAACTTGGTACAATGGAAATTCTAACGATATTGAAAATGCAACAATTGTTGGAGCAGGAGCAAGTTTTGAAGTATGCGAAAGTGGCAACTACTTTGTATTTGTGTTGGATGAAGCGGAAGGACAAACTTGTGAAGGATATTCTGAATCAGTTAATATAGAAATTGATGCTCCTATAGAGATTGTCATTGAAGGACAAAATATAGAAACTTGTGAAACTGATTTACCTATCGTATTAACAGCGACATCTTTACCAAATGTTACTTATAATTGGTATCTAAATAACACTAGCTTGATACAATCAGGTTCAAGTAATACCATAAATATAAATCAAACAGGTTCTTATAGTGTAGAAGTCAGAAATGAAAAAGGCTGTAGTACAATAAGTAATGGAATTGATGTAGATATTCATTCTACACCAACCATAGATGCAGGAAATAATATGGAAATTTGTTTAGGAGAAAGTACACAGTTAAGTATTATCACCAATGCCACTATAACACAAATTACTCCAATTAATGGAGATACTGAGGCAATAGCTTCTTGTAATGACTGTAACAATCCAACAGTCAGTCCAACTTCAACGACTACGTATGAAGTTATAGTCAGTAATGAATGGGGATGTACCAATAGTTCACAAGTACAAGTAATCATCAATGAATTAATAGCACCAGATATTGAAGTTGGAGGAGGTACAAATAGTATTTGCTTAGACGATGCACCAATTATTTTGAGTATTGATGGGAATAATTATAGTGAAATAGAATGGTATAAAGATGAAATCACACTAGTTGGTACAAATGAAAACTTCAATGCTTTTGAATCAGGATTCTATACTGTTGTAGTAACAGATGTTAATGGTTGTGTCAATACATCAAGTAGTGTAGAGATTAATATTGAAACCAATCCAATACCTGAGCTAACTGTTACTGGTAATGGTTCTTTCTGTGATGGTAGTGCTGTCGAATTTGTTGCAACAGATGGTTATGATTCCTATGAATGGTATCTAGTAAATGGAGATTTACAAGCAACTACAACGAATAATATATTCACTGTAAATTCTGATGGACAATATTATGTTATTGCTTACAATAATAATTGTATGGGTACAAGTGATACTGTCAATATCAGTACCAATGATTTACCCAACCCACAAATTACCGTTATTGGAGATACTAGTATCTGTGAAGATGAAAGTGTCCAATTAGCAATTGTTGGAGACTATACCAATATTCAGTGGTATGGAGATTATGGTTCGGGTATGGTTCCTATCATTGGAGCGAATACAACGGTTTATGAAACCAGCCTAGCAGGAACTTATCAAGTTTTTGTTAGTGATGGAAATGACTGTGAAGGATATTCTAATGAACAAACTATTGAAATTTACAATAGTGAAAGTATTATTATATTACAAGGAGATATAACTGCTTGTTCAGAAGAGCTACCTATTACATTAACTGCAACAGAAGGATTCTCCCAATATACTTGGACACGAAATGGAACTACCATACTTCAAGAAGGAAGTTCCAATACTTTGGTCATTGACTTAGCAGGAGATTACAAAGTATCTGCCATCAATAACAATGGATGTAATATAAATAGTCAAGGGATCAATGTCGAATTAACAGGTAGTCCTTTAGTTGATATTATTACCCGTCCTTATCAACTATGTGAAGGAGAAGAAGGTATTTTTGAAGCAGCTCCTCTTCTAGCCAATCACACTATAAGTTGGAGTATTTCTGATGGAAATAACAATCCGATTATATTAAATGGAGAAGGTCCTCATAATACTTCCTTTGATAATGCAGGATTTTATCAGGTAGAAGTAATCGTCAATAATCAGATTACTAGCTGTCAACTGATTCAAAATTATACATTTGAAGTTTATGAACTACCACAACCACAAATCACCGCCTCCACAGAGCCGATTATTTGTGAAGGGGAAGCTGTTAATTTACAAGTAACCGGTAATTCTTTTATCAGTCAACAATGGTACTTTGAAGGAACTCCTATTTTTGATGCAAACAATAACAATATTTTTGCAACTGAAAATGGAATATATAGTGTAGTGGTAGAAAACCAACAAGGCTGTCAAGTAGAAATTAATACACAAGTCACAGTAATTGATTTACCAACTTTTGAATTATCCACAATAACCAATGGAACTTTCTGTGAAGGTTTAAATACAAATATAATTGTTGAGCCAGCAGGATACGACAATTATGAATTTGTCCACCTTAATACAGGAGCAACCATACAAAGTAGTAATGCTAATATCTTAACAGTTACACAGGCTGGTAATTATGCCATTAGTGTAACCAATGATGGTTGTACTTCTGAACATCAATTCATTGAATTAAATACTAATCCAACTCCCCAACCTACTATTTACACCAATAATGGTAATGAATCCTGTGCCAATGAATGCATTACACTATTTATTGCAGGTAACTATATTAATATCACTTGGTATGAAGGTAATCCCAATGATTTGAGTAATGCAACAACAGTTGGAGCAGGTAATAATTTCGACGCTTGTACAAGTGGAAATTACTTTGCTTATGTTTATGATAATGCTAATTGTGAAGGCTATTCCGATATTTTTGAAGTCAATATTTTTGAGGAAATAGAAGTCAATTTAAATGCTTCTGCAACCAATGTTTGTTTTGATGATTTACCTGTTATCTTAACAACCAATGAAATTGAAAATGCTCAATATACTTGGTTACTAAATGGTAGTCCTCAACCTTCTGATAATACCCACACCTTTAATGCTTGTATGACAGGATTATATAGTGTAATTATTGAATCAACAGAAGGTTGTCAAAGCACTTCTAATTTAGTATCTATCCATGTGCCTTCTACCCCATTTGTGGATGCTGGAAATAACCAAGACATTTGTATGGGAGAAAGTACTCAAATTCACATCAATTCAAGTACAGAAATTACCAGTATTACTCCTATAAATGGGGATACCAATGCAACTGCTTCTTGTTTATGTAATAACCCAACTGTTACGCCAAATGAAACCACAACTTATGAAGTGATCGTCACGACAGTTGATGGATGTACAGCAAGTGATTTAGTCACAGTTCAAATCCATCAAGAAAACAATCTAAGCATTGAAACCAATAATGATGGAACTTGTGAGGGAGATATAGCAACATTAACAGCCATACCCAATATTTATCAACAATATAGCTGGTACAATGAGTCAGGTATTTTATTACAAACAGGAACCAACAATACGTTTGAAAGTAGCGAATCAGGGACTTTCACTGTAATAGCTTTAGACGAAAATAATTGTTCTGTGCAAACGAACGCAATGTTAACCATCAATAGCATTCCAAATGTTGAATTAGCCTTACAAGGATCTAGTTCCTTCTGTGATGGTGGCATGATGACATTACAAGCAACAGAAGGAATGACCCACTATGATTGGTACTTCAACTATGTCCTTATCGAATCAAATGGCAACAGTAATTATACCGCAACGATGGATGGCATTTACCATGTCATTGTAACTGACGAAAATGGCTGTACCAATGAATCCAATCCAATTATCGTTAGCGTATTGTCAAATCCACAACCTATCATTATAACCAACAATGATCTAAGTCTATGTGATGGAGAAGAAGCAACCTTATGTGTTGCTCAAACCTATGCAGCTTATCATTGGTATAATGTAAATGATACAATGAACCTATTAAGTACCGATCAATGTTTTACACCTACTGAAAGTGGAACTTATTTTGTTGATGTAAGAGATAATGAGGGTTGTATGGGTATTTCACAAAGTATTAGTGTTTCTTATGAAAGTTTAGAGAATCCAGTTGTTGGACCACTAAATCCATCGCCTCAATGTGGTGGAATCATAGAACTACATATCACTGTAGAGGAAGGCATAAACTACGAATGGTACTACTATGGTTTACCAACAGGCATTACAACTTCAACATTCCAAGCACAAAATACAGGAACCTATATGGTTGTTGCGACTAATGCAGCAGGCTGTGAAGCGTCATCCGATTTAATAGAAGTAGTCATCAATGAAAGCCCTGAATTATTCTTAGCAAGTCAAGGAAGTACTGAACTCTGTAATGGAGAAAGTGTATTCTTATATACCACAGGAAATATCTTTGATAGCTATCAATGGTTCAATGAAAACGGCCCAATTATCAATGCAACTGAAGTAAACTTTACTACTAATGAAACAGGAACATACTATGTTGTCGCAGCCAACGAAGACGGCTGCGAAAGCATTTCCAACGAAATCACCGTATCACAAAATGAAGGTATTACACCATCTATTAATGCAGAAGGGAATACAACCATTTGTGAAGGTGCAAGTATCAATTTAACCACAGATACAGATTATACAAACTATCAATGGTTCTATAATGGAATTCCTATTTATCAAGCCAATCAAGCTAATTTCTTAGCAACACAAACAGGCGATTACTTTGTAAGTGTCACTAATGAAACAGGTTGTCAAGGAATATCAAATTCCATAACACTTACAACTCTAACTCCTCCAACTCCAAATATTACTTTAGATGGTCCTAGTACTTTCTGTGAAGCGGGTGAAGTAAGTTTAAGTGTTAATGAAGAATTTAACAACTATCAATGGTTCAATGAAAATGGAATCATTATCGGGGCAACCAATAGTACTTTTATACCATCTTCTTCAGGAACTTATAATGTAGAAGTAAGCAATGAAATAGGTTGTTTGGGTATTAGTGAATCAATCTCTATAAGTATCAGTGAAAGTGCTGCTCCAAGTGTGAGTGTTTTCGGAAATACAGATGTTTGCGAAGGGGAAGAAGTCACTTTATTTGCCTTAGGAACTTATAACACCATTCTTTGGTATGAAGCTCAAAATCCCGATACACCTATTTTTGCAGGTCCAAGTTTAGTGGTTGATGAAAGTGGAGAATACTTTATTCAAGTATCCGACAATACAGGTTGTTCAGGTACTTCCGAAACGGTTAGCGTCAATATCTTATCTATAGAATCACCGACCATTTTCATAGAAAATAACAGCATCATTTGTGAAGGAGAAAGTGCCATTTTAAGCATCAATGATGAATATGAAAATTATCAATGGCTTTTATATGGCAATGAAATTTTAGGAGCCAATGATCCTACTTTAGAAGTCAATTTACCAGGTCTTTATAGTATAAGCGTTGGCAATGAAATCGAATGTACAACTATATCAAACCCCATTGATATACTCATCAATCCAACTCCTGAAATCAGCATACAAGCAATAGGAAACACCAATATTTGTGAAGGCGAATCACTTCTATTAGAAGCCAATGCTGACGATGGAAATATTACTTGGTTTGAGACAGAAAATTCAACGCTACCAATAGGTACGGGCAATTCATTAACAGTTAATCAAGCAGGAAGTTATTTTGCTCAAATCACCAACGAATATAATTGTACTCAATTTAGTGAATCGATCAATGTTAGCATTTTAGAAAGTGAAACACCAAATATCGTTTCAAGTACAGAGAATAATAATCTTTGTGAAAACGAAGAAATTATTTTAAGTGTTGATGGAGACTTTACCGACTATCAATGGTTCATAAATAATAATGAAATTACAGGAGCCAATCAAGCTATTTATACTATTGAACAAGAAGGTATCTATACGCTATCTATTACCAATCAAAATGGTTGTAGTTATCTAAGTAATCCTATTGAAATCGGATCTGGTGAGATGCCTTCTGTTGAAATAACGATGCAAGGAAGTTCTCAACTTTGTGAAGGTGAATCTACGACCTTAATCGCTGCCAATAATTACGATAGCTACCAATGGTTACTCAATGGAAATCCAATTAACAATGCCACACAATCTATTTTAACCGTTAGTGAAACGGGTATCTATAGTCTATTGGTCGAAAATCAAAATGGATGTTCAACAACTAGCGAGAACATGGAGATTATTGTTTCAAATACATTGACGATTGAAATAGGAATACAAGGCAATACGCAACTTTGTGAAGGTGAATCTACGACCTTAGTCGCTGCTAATAATTTTGATAACTATCAATGGTTACTCAACGGAAGTCCAATTGACAATGCCACACAATCCAGTTTAATAATTAGCGAGGCGGGTATTTATAGTCTATTAGTTGAAAACCAAAATGGATGTACGGCTACCAGCAACAATATTGAAGTTTCTGTTAGTGAGAGTCTAACCGTATCAATTAGTCCTCAAAGTGATACGCAACTTTGTGAAGGTGAATCTACTTCCTTAATTGCTTTAGGCGAATTTGACAGCTATCAATGGTTAATCAATGGAAATCCAATTGCGAATGCCAATCAACAAACTTTAACCACCAGCGAAGAAGGTGTTTATAGTCTATTTGTCGAAAGTCAAAGTGGATGTACTGCCACAAGTAATACCATTGGTGTTACGGTTGAAGAGACTTTAACTATTGAAATAAGTACACAAGGGAATACACAACTTTGTGAAGGTGAATCGACTATTTTAGTTGCACCAAGTGGCTTCAATACTTATCAATGGTTTAATAATGGAGATCCTATTGACAATGCAACTAATGAGGCTTTAGAGGTCAATACAACAGGCAACTATACCGTTCAAATTAGCAATGATAACGATTGTACGGCAACGGCTAATGAAATTACGATCAATGTATTAACCAATGAAAATAGCAACTTTGCCATTGAAGCCAATGGAAATACCAACTTATGCAATGGAGAAAATGTGGTACTCAATAGCAATATCCAATCAAATGACATTATATGGTACAACGCAGATTCCAACCTTCCTATTCACGAAGGAAATAGCTTTACAGTAAATAATGCAGGAACATTCTACGCCATTATTAACTTAAATAATGTTTGTGAAACTACTTCTAACGAAATAACCATTACCTTTAGTGATTGTATCGAATCAGATATTAGTTTATCTAAAATGGTCAATACTAATTTAGTGGAAACAGGTGATACAATCGTCTATACACTAATCGCAACCAATGAGGGAAGTGGTATTATTTCAGGTATCAAAGTAGAGGATATTTTACCCGAAGGTATTGCATTTATTAATACACTCAATAACAACATCAATAACTATGATCCAATCACAGGGATTTGGAATGTTGGCTCACTCGCAGAAGAACAAAGTGCTACTTTAGAAATAATGGCAAGAGTTACTGCTGAAGAAGGAAGCATCACCAATTATGCACAAGTGATTGAAATGACACAAGATGATATTGACTCGAACCCTAACAACGGCAATCCTAACAATGAACTCAGCGAATGGGAAGATGATGAAGCCCAAGTAATGATAAGTCTCAATAATCCAACAACACCAGTTGCTGACTTAACCTTATTTAAATTAGCAAATGTCTCTACTGTAACAACAGGCGACACCATCGTTTATACATTAACTTTACTCAATAATGGACCTGATAACGCCAACAATGTACAAGTATTAGATTTATTACAAGAGGGATTAATGTTTATAAATGCAAGTGCCGACAACTATGATCCAATCACAGGAATATGGTATATAGATCAAGTAACCAACGGTTTTGGACAAATACTACAAATTACAGCAGTTGTAACCGCAACACAAGGTGAAAACATTTATAACTTTGCACAAGTCATTAGCTCTGATACGGTTGATCCTGATTCAACGCCAAATAATGGGAATCCTAACAACGTTAACGACCTAGAAGATGATGAAGCACTCGTAACAATACCTTTAGACCTACCTGAAATGGCAGATCTTGAATTCAACAAATCAGTCAATAATACGACTCCGATGTTAGGCGATACCATTACCTATACATTATCAATCCACAACAATGGACCAGACAATGCGACAGGAGTAGAAGTCATAGACAACTTACCAGAAGGTTTAACTTTTGTTACCAGCAATCTCAATACATTTAATCCTGCTACAGGGGTATGGAATATTGAAACATTATTAGTTGGACAAACATTAAACTTATACATAGATGTAATTGTTAGTGCAACTAGTGGAAATATCCAAAACTTTGCAGAAGTCATTTCAACCGATCAAGTTGACCCCAATTCTGAACCAAGCAATGGAGATCCAGATCAAGACCCTGACAACTGGGAAGACGATGAAGACAAAGCTAACATCATCGTCAATACACCTGCATTTATTGATCTAAGTTTAGACAAAACCGTCAATGTTAACAGCATTGAAAGCGGTGAAGTCATCACCTATACTTTGACTGTTATCAATAGTGGCAATACAACCGCAACCAATGTAGCTGTCAAAGATAGTTTAGCAGATGGACTTAGTTTTGTGAGTGCTTCACCCAATTTATACGACCCCATAACAGGTATTTGGGAAGTGGGCAACTTGATTCCTGGTGAAAGTAGCACGCTATTCTTAAATGCAGAAGTAACCGCTACGGAAGGAATTATTCTCAACTACGCCCAAGTTACAAACGCAGACCAAGAAGATACCGATTCAAGCCCCAACAATGGAGATTTAAAAGAGGACGAATCTACTTGGGAAGACGATGAAGACGCTGTTTTAGTAGAAGTATTAGGTCAACAAGCCAATAGCTGTGAAGGTTTCTTAGCCATTGAAAATGTTATTTGTTCAGACGATCATTTGAGTTACCAAGTCATATTATCCATGCAAGGCAGCAATGAAGGTTACACCATTTTGGACAACCAAACAGGTTTAACGATCAATACTTTGCAGCCCAACCAAATATTTGGTCCATTTGAAAATGAGGCTCCTTATTCTTACACCATTACCTCCAATGACAACCCTGAATGCAACATTACTTTAGAACAATCCTTAGTCGATTGTGTTGTTACTTCTATTGAATTACTCACCTTTAGAGGAGAGGCGCAAGCACAAGGAAACTTACTCTGGTGGACAACCGCTTCACAAGTAGAAAACGACTACTTTGAGCTAATGCGTTCAACCAATGGCAAAGACTTTGAAGCGATTGCTAAAATTGAAGGGGCAGGCAGCAGCAATGTTATCGAAGAATATGATTTCTTAGACAAAGATGCTCCTAGTGGAATGAGCTACTATCGCTTAGACTACACCGACACAGAAGGTAAGACAGGCTCATCCGAGATTATCGTCTTACAAAGAGGCAACCTTCCATTTGATGTATCTCTGATGCCAAATCCCGCACAAGATATTATCAATATTGCCATCGCCTCTTCTCTACCACAAAACGTAGAAATGCTCATTTTTGATATGGCTGGCAAGCTCATCCGTTATCAAAAATTAGAGAACATACAAGCAGAAATTCTCGAACTCAATATCCAAGATTGGGCAGACGGTGTTTACCTCATCCAATTTGTCAATAAAGGAGAGAATTTATATCAACAACGATTTATAAAACATTAACATCAGTGGGACGATTTTAATGAATAGCCCTTGCCTCCGTCGAGGCAAGGGCTTTTTATTTTTCCTAAAATCAGGATATGATTTTTCTTTTTTAGGAGCGAAAGATCGTTGTAATGATGAATGATGAATGATGAATGATGAATGATGAATGATGAATGATGAATG
>JAHDBB010000035.1:2381-22136 GCA_020630635.1 Chitinophagales bacterium | reverse complement strand
TTTAGAATTGCGAATCTAAACTCAAAAAAGAACTCCTGTGAAGGACACCTAAATTGCAAAAAACCTAAATACGGCATTTTGTCTAATAATTTTTATTATGTTAAGTAATTAAATATAAAACATCTCCTATTCAAACAGACCACGCAATTGGGGTAAGATGGTACTGGTCCAACTGGTGACTGTCAAGGTGAATTATATTACCCTATCGTTATTGAACAGTTTTGTACTTTCTTGTTCCCATTGCCAAGCCACCACACTCCCCAAATTCAGAAGCCTCACCCCCAGTCTCCCAAAAACAAAAAGCTGCCCTACTAAAAACGCCAAAAGAATAAACGCATCCGTAGTCGTCACCATCCCTTGCTGAAAAAAGTAATACAATCCAAAGACCACTAAAAAGGTAAGCACATTCAAAAGATAAAGCAAAAGGCAAGAAACAAAAGAACCTAAAACCGTTTTAAAGGTCATCCAAATAGGACGAAAAAGCAAAGTCTTATCCAACTTCACTACAAAGACCTTCGCATAATCATGCAACATCAAAAGCACCATCGCCAAAAACCCATAAATCGGCATCAAGATTTTAAAAGTATTCACCCAGTCCCGATCACTTTCCAATTCAAAAGGCGACAAGCCTCCCGATATACTTTGAAACAACATCCACATCAAAAACAGCAATCCCCCCTGTAAAATCCCAAAATACACAGCCAATCGAAATAAGCGAAAAAAGTACTTCCCACATCCACTCCAAAAACTCACTTCATTTTCTCCTTTCAAATACCCTACCAACTTCTCCAAAATTCCTCCTTTCAAAAAAACAGAAAACAACCAATACAATCCAACAATCACAAAGGCTTGATTCAAAATAAGCGAAATACTCCCTCCATACTCATTCAAAACATCCATCAAAAAAGTATAATCAAAATCCCCCAAACTTTGACCAATCGCCAAAGAATGCCCCAACTCGCTATTCAAAAAACGTTGCAAAGGTAATACCGCTACCAATGCAAACAGCACATTACAAACGTACAGCAAAAGCCACATCTTCTTATGACCCCACAACAGCTTCCAAGCCATTCTATAAGCATCCAAAAATCTCATAAGTAATGTCTTTTACTTCATCCTAAAAAGAAACCACAACCAGAACCGAAAAAATCCTGAAAATCCTCTAATCCCAAAAATCCTGATCCTATACGTATGAAGAGAAAAAAATCACAAAAGAACCGCATTCATAATTAATAATTCACCATTCATAATTAAACAAACACCTCCATCAACCGCTGCACCCACACCATCACCTGCATCCAATACTTCCGAATCCCCATTTGTTGCACCTCCACCGACCGACTGTTATTCAAAAAATTCTTATCTATGTAAATCTTGCGTTCAGGGTCAATCTCCACACTCACGATTTTATTTTTTCCAACATACTTAAAATCCGTACTACGAGCTTTTCCGTCCCATTTCTCCAAAACACTTTGTCCATCCTCAAAATTAATTTGCACCTCTAAAGGCAGTTTTACTTCACCCAAACGATACAAAACCACTTCCGATTTAAAAAGCGACTCCCCTACTCCATTATCATCACCATCCGCCTCCACCCAAACACAATCTTCCAAATCCCCCATAAAGCCTTCTTTCGCATTCACTTCTCGATTCTCAATACTAGCCACACTATAATCACAAATATCCGATCCATAAAACACCTGTTCAAAAAACCAGTCCATATTTTCTCCAAATTCATCCCCATGATTTTTAGGGACAATCTCATTGACAATATCAAAAAAATCTTGACCACAAGGATGTTTAAATTTCCAACGGTCAAAATAGGTCTTGATAATCTCATTCATCGTTTCTATTCCGACAATTCCCTCCAAAGTCCGCAACCAAAGAGCCGTTTTATTATAAGCAATCTCCCCATATCCACCATGTACATATTCCCAGCTCCACCGATTCGCATCTGCAATTTTAGGATTGTCCATCGCCAAAAACTCTGCCCGATTAAATTCCACATTCCCTGCCTTAATTCCCCAAGTGTCAATCGTAGAAGTTTTTTCACCTTCATAATGATCCAAAATCCGTCCCTCAAAATAAGTCGTAAAACCTTCGTCCATCCAAGGTTCTTCTTGCTCATTGGTCGCCAACATCTGCATAAAATATTGATGAACAAATTCGTGGGTCGTTAAGGTTTCTGGGGTTTTGATGCCGACAGGTAAGAAGCAAAAACTCAAAGATGATACCAATGTTGGATATTCCATTCCTCCCGTAAAAAGCCCGTGAATGGGCGGATCAACAATAGTCAAAGTCTCATAAGGATATTCACCGACATACTTTTCCAAGTATTCCATCGCATTTTTTATGGTCTTAAAGTAGCGACTGGCAAAGTGGCGATGTTCGGGATAGGTCAACAATCGAATAGATACGTGCTTCCAAGTAGTTTCTTGTACCACATAATGAGGGGAAGCCGTCCAAGTAAAATCTATCACATCTTCCACCCGATAAGTATGAATCTTTCTATCTCCTTCTTCTTGCTGGTTGATAAGCGTTCCACTAGACCCCACGACAAAATTTCCAGGCACATTGATCGCCACTTCATAAACCCCAAAGTCTGCATAATACTCTCCTGACGAATGATATTGATGACAGTTCCATTGTCCTTTTTCGGCATAGCGCATTCCAGCAGACTCATAAACGCCCACCTTTGGAAACCACTGCGCCATAAAATAATAGTCTTTGTTATACCCCGTTCTTGCCGCTATATTGGGGATTTTAGAAAGCCAATCCATTTGTAAGCGAATGCTTTGATTGGGCAAAACGGGCGTTGTTAAAGGTACTTCCAACACCGTCTCATCTTTGTCATTATCGTCGTCAGGATGAATATAGCGCATATTCACCACCAAATCATTGCCCTGCTCGTCCATGATTTTTTGCACTTCCATCCAAGCCCATCTTTCACAAGCACTTTCCTGACTCTCCAAAAAATCTGGAAAATCCGTTCCATCTTTCAAAAAAGTCGATTCATTATTCTTAAAGGCATTGTAATACAAGTGAAATTGCAAAGATGTTATCGTATCCGTCGAAGTATTTTTCCAATCCAAAAGCGTTTCACCCTGCACCTGTTTATTTTCAACATCCAAAAACACATCCATTTCATAATTGGCAATACGAGGCGATAAGGGCGCATTTTGAGCCATTCCCTTGATACACAGTATCATCAACCATAAAAGAATAAAGTATCTCATAATTTGATGCACAAATATACAAACTTGCCGTTCTTTTTGTGATTTTTCTTTTTTCGGAGCGAAGGGTTCCTCTTTCATCGCAACGGCAAGTCCCGCTATCCGTTCTTATTCGTGTAGCTATGTTTTCCTAAGCCAACGCTTTTACACGAATACCACTACTATCGGGGCTATTTTGCACAGTTATTACCCCTGACACATACACCGTCTCAAAAAATAAACAAAACTTTGTATTTTTGCAGAAAACTGGCACTAAGAAGTCCTATCCAAAACCAACTAGCCCCGATAGCAGTGGTATCGCTGCGAAGCAAAGCATTGTAGGAACAGATAGCATCTGTTCAAGCAAGGCTAGAGCAGCGATAAGAACGAATAGCGGGACTCCCCAATCCGACGAAGCTCCAACCCTTCGCTCCCAAAAGTAATCTTTACTTCATTCTTTAGGATGAAGACACGACCAGAACCGAAAAAGAAACCCTTTTACTTCATTCTTTAGGATGAAGAAACCAATCAAGAAAAAATGATCCTCCTACTCACGCCCCCCTTCACCCAACTCAACACTCCCTATCCTGCCACCGCCTACCTCAAAGGCTTCCTCAACACCAAAGGATACGACACTTACCAAATGGACTTAGGCATCGAAACCATCTTAGCCCTATTTACTGCCGATAGCCTCCACCAGATATTTACAAGTGTAGAGGAAATGGATATAGACCTATCCGACAACGCCTTTAGAATCTTCTGCCTCGCCAACGAATATATCCACACCATAGGACCCGTCATCGCCTTTCTACAAAACAAAAACCCTACCTTAGCCCACGCTATTTGTGGAGGAGACTACTTACCAAAAGCCTCCCGATTCAACCAATTAGACGATCTTCAATGGGCATTTGGAACAATGGGAACCGCCGATAAAGCCCGTCATTTAGCGACTTTATACTTAGAAGACCTAGCCGATTTTATAAAAGAAACCATCGACCCACATTTTGGGTTTAGCCGATACGCAGAAAGTTTAGGACTGGCTTTATCTGATTTCAGCAGTATGAACACCGCTTTAGAAAGTCCCAACAGTTTGATTTCTAAAAAGATGCTGGAGATTTTGGAAGAAAAAGTACAGTCTTTAAGTCCTGCGATTGTTTGTCTAAGCGTCCCTTTTCCTGGCAACTTGTTCGCTGCCTTGAAGTGCGGTCAATACCTCAAAAAACACCATCCTCATATCAAAATCATTATGGGCGGTGGTTATCCCAATACCGAACTAAGAAGGCTTTCTGAAATTCGGGTTTTCGAATACATTGATTTTGTAAGCTTAGACGATGGAGAAGCTCCTTTGCTATGCTTACTGGAATATATAGAAGGCAAACGAGAACTAAATGAACTCAAAAGAATTTTTACTAAAAAAGATGGTAAGGTGGTTTATATCAATAGGGCAAAGGAAAAAGATGTCGCCCAAAGAGATACAGGAACACCCGATTACAGCGATTTACTCATCAATGACTATTTATCCGTCATCGAAATAGCCAATCCCATGCACCGTCTTTGGAGCGATGGTCGTTGGAACAAACTGACATTGGCACATGGCTGTTATTGGGGTAAATGCTCCTTTTGTGATATTACCTTAGACTACATCAAAAACTATGAACCCCTAACGGCTCAAATGCTCTGTGATCGCATCGAAACCATCATAGAACAGACAGGACAAAATGGATTTCACTTCGTAGATGAAGCAGCTCCTCCTGCCCTACTCAAAAGTTTATCCTTAGAGATTGTCGCCCGTAAATTAACGGTGGTTTGGTGGACCAATATTCGCTTTGAGAAAAGCTTTACACCTGATCTTTGTAAGTTGCTTAAAGCAGCAGGTTGTATTGCGGTGTCGGGTGGTTTGGAAGTGGCTTCTGACCGATTATTGGAAAGGATGAAAAAGGGAGTGACTGTAGCACAAGTGGCAAGGGTTTCCGATGCATTTACAAAGGCAGGGATTATGGTACACGCTTATTTGATGTATGGTTTCCCTACTCAAACCGCCCAAGAGACCATTGACTCATTGGAGATGGTGAGACAGATGTTTAAACTCGGTATTGTACAATCGGGTTTTTGGCATCGTTTCGCAATGACGGCGCACAGTCCCGTCGGCTTACATCCTGCCGAATTTGAGGTGACAAAGGTGGGTCCCAGTTTTGAAGGATTTGCAGACAACGATTTAGAACATCAAGATCCTTTAGGTTGTGAGCATCACTTATTTTCTGAAGGTCTCAAAAAGTCCCTATTCAATTATATGCACGGAATCTGTTTTGATTTCCCTCTTTCCAATTGGTTTGATTTCGATACGCCTCCACCGACCGTTCCCAAAAGCTACATCAGAAAATCGCTTCGCCAAAAGCCTTCTGCCCCTCGACCCAATGCCATCATCGTTTGGTTAGGGAATTTACCGTCTATAGACATCGTAGAACAAGGCAAAGGTAAGAAAAAGAAAGAAATAGCAGAATTGCTTTTTCACAACAAGCGACAAGAAAGCATGATTACTTGTGAGGTTCCTCTAGGAAAGTGGCTTTATGAGTACCTACCTCAGATATGGATCAATGCAGCTTCCCACCAAAGTTTCCAACAATTCAAAGAAGATTTTCAGAGTGTCAATTTAGGAGATTTCGACACATTCTTATACAGTCCCACCTTCAAACAGCTTCAACAAAATGGACTGCTCATCTTGTAGAGTTTGTTATTTCTTCAATCGGATTGCTAACCACGAAAAGAAGAGGCAATCCGATTGATATTTTATGAAGTAGATAATCTATTAGGAGCGAAAGTATCTTCTTTCATCGCAATGGAAAGTCCCGCTATCCACTCTTATAAATGTGCCAACGTTTTAGGCAGCCACCGCATTACATTTATACCGTTCCTATCGGGGCTATTTGGAAAGGTCTCAACTTCTTAGCACCAGTTTTAGTAAGCGTCCCTTTTGTCCGTCCCATCGTCTTTTGTCACCCACTACAACCCCAACAATTCATTATATCGCTTGTCATCCTCTAAGATTTTGATCGCCTCCACGATTTCAGGGATTCTATCTAAAAGATACTCATGTTGTCCCTCCGAATTGTAATAACGATAAATAATCTGATAAGATAGCATAGATTCGACTTCCTCTCGAAGATCTACTAGTTGTTTTCTTTTATCTTGGTTGATCGCATCTCTTAGCGCATCATAAGCCTTGGTGACTTCCTCTGAATAATCATTGTCTTCCATCACGCCCTTAAATTTTTTGAGGGTCTTTTCACCAGGTGCTCTAAAGTTGTAATTACTTTTTTCAACATAATCCATAAACACATCAAAGTACTCTGTATCTAATTCAAATTCTTTGGCAGAAGGAATTGTCTCATGGGTGTTTCTAAAGTAATTGGCAAAATCATATACAGGATAACTTACTTGTAGTTTCTTGACAATATTGGTTCTTTCTCTTGGAGCTATCTCTATGTCTGGGGTAATGCCTGAGAAATCTGTATAACGGCGACCATTTTGGGTCGTATAAAAAGACTTTTTATCATCACTGTAAACAGGTGTATCATCTGGTTTTTTGGGATTGTATTGGGTATAGTCGTACTTGTGGATGGCTCGTTTTAAAGGTGTATGATAGCGAGCAATGGTAAAGTAGAGACTAGTACTATCTTTGGTATTCCACGTTTTTTGAACGATCCCTTTTCCAAAAGAAGGCGTTCCAACGACGACTCCCCTATCATAATCTTGCATTGCTCCTACTAACAATTCAGATGCGGAAGCGGTGTTTTTATTGGTCAGTAAAACCAAAGGAATTTCGGTATCAATCGGTTCTACCTCTGTCCTGTACGCAATAAAGTCTTGATAGCGTCTTTTCTGATAGTAAACAACGGTATCTTTGGGAATAAAGAGGTTGGTCATAAAACGAGCTTGCTTGACAATCCCCCCAGAGTTATCTCGAAAATCTAAAATCAGTTTTTTGGCATTTTGTTCTTTGAGTCGTATTACAGCAGACTTGACAGAATCAGAAGCTGCCCCAAAAAAGTTGTTGATTTTGATATAGCCAATTTCATCGGTTAACATACCAGCAAAAGGAACAATGGTATTGAGGATTTTTTGACGCTTGAGGGTTTTGGTCATTTTTCCAATCAATGGACGATCTATTTCCATAACGACTGCTGTTCCTTCCTCTCCTTTGATCATATTCATCACGTCCTTGTTGTGTTGTCGCCATATCTCCTTTTCACCGACTTTTGAAATAACATCGCCCATCCTTAAATCTGCTTCTTCGGCTGGTGAGTTTTGATCTACTCCGTTGATAATGGTATAGCCATCTCTGTATAAAACATCTATACCGATCCCCACCTTTCTAATCCCACTCCATCTTTGTCTCCGCTTTTTGGTTTCCTCCTTATCGTAAAATTTTGTGTAGGGATCAAGATTAGAGACTGTCGCTTTTAGTCCCTCAAAAACCATCTCCTCAGGATCAATCTCATCAAGGAACTTCCCTTCTAATAAGTCCATTATGTATTCAAATATGGCAAGGGCATTTTGTGTTTTTGGATTATCAGGATGAGGACTTTTGAGGGAAGGAAAAATAAAAAGGGAGATACTTAAAAAAAAGAATATAGCTATTTTTTTCATAGTTTATATTTTTAAAAGGGACGTTTTCGGTTTTTTCGTGCTTTTGGGACGAAGGGACGTTTTCGGTTCTTTTCTTGATTTATAATACAAGGCTTTTCGATAAAATAGATTAACGTCCCTTTACGCCACACCGTCCCGTCGTCACAACTTCTGATACTAAGAAGTCCTATCATTAACCAACTAGCCCCGATAGTAGTGGTATTCGTGTAGAAGCGTTGGCTTCGTAAAATATAGCCACACGAATAAGAACGAATAGCGGGACATTCCATTGCGACGAAGCACCCAACCCTTCGCTCCTAAACACCAAAAAAAGAACCACATTAACAGTTAATCATTCAAATTCACCATTAAAAAAAGAAAGGCAACCAGTAGATAGCTACCAATTGCCTTTTAAATAGTATTGCGAAATAAATATGTTTCTCAAAAATTACTTGAGTCTAGTTCCCTAGTTTTTCTTTAATTTCATTGACTTTATCAAAGTTGTTGAGTCGAGCGTAAATCTCTTTAAGAGCTAAAAGATTGTTTCGATCATCGCCATTCAACTTACGTCCTGACTCAAAATAAGGAAGTGCTTTATTGAATAACTCATCCGCTTCACCCTTTAGACGGTCATAATTGGTTTGGTCATTCAAATCTAGCGCATTCATCTCTTTTATTTTTTCAGCCGCTTGATTGTAATAGACCGCACCTAGGTTGTAGTAAGCATCAAAATAGTCATCTTTGAGGTCGATAGCCTTTTGGTATTTTTCAATAGCTTGGGCTTGGTCGCCTTTTTTATCGAAAGCAGCACCCATCGCAAAGTATAAAGTAGCGTTTTCAGGATCTAACTTTAAAGCCTCTTCCATTCGAGAAACAGCTTCATCATCTTTGCCTTCGTTCAATAGTCTGTTGATTTCATCAATAATCAATGCACTGTTGTCAGGGAACATTTCACGTCCTTTCTTTAAAATACTCTCTGCTTCTTTCTCATTTCCTTCTGCTCTATAAATGCGAGCCAAAGATTGGAAAATAGCCGGATCTTCGTATTTCAAGTCCATTAATTGTTGGTAGTGCTTCTTCGCTTCTGTTGCCATATCAGACTTATCCGCTGCATAAGCTGCTGCAACGATGGCATTGGTATCAACCGCCCCAGCAGCATCTTTAGATTTTTTAGCGGCTAATTCGTTGATGTCCAACACTTTTGCAAAATTAGAATAAGCCTCTTTAAATTTCTCTTCTTTAAAGAAAGCATAGCCTTCATTGTAGAATGCAGGAGAAAGTAAGTATAATCCTTGTGTAGCATCTTTGGTTACTTTCTTTCGCTTTTCATTTTTTTCTAGTTCAATTGCTTTGTTGAATGCTTCGTAAGCTGCGGTTGCTGCCCCATCAGATAATTCTTTATTATCTTTTAAACCAGAGAGTGTCGTATAAATTTGTCCCTTGTACAACCACGTCTTGGCTACATTCATTGATTTTTCGTGAGCTTCTGCTAAATCAATTGCTTCTTTGGATTTTATCAAGTCTTTGATGTCTTGATCTTGGTGATAAGCAGTATGGTAGGCATAAGCTGTTTGTACTTTAGCCATTTGAGCCGAAACCACTTGTCCAAAGCCGAATAGCATGATTAATGCAAGCAATAAGTTTCTCATATTTAAAAAATTTTGTGGCAATTTATTTAAAAAATAAATAAACAATGATAAATAATTTAAAAAATTATAAAAAAAGTGTTGATAAGGGACAGTTTTCCCTCAATCCTCACGATTTAGGACTATTCCTCTTCATCATTGTTTAATTCTTCGGTTGAATTAGATTCTGGGGCGGTTGTATCTTCATTATTGGTGGTATCATCGGTTTGTTCTGTCTGCTTTTCATCTCCTTCACCATCGCCTTCATTTTCACTGTCTCCCTCTCTTATATCTTCTTTATCTATCACGAATTTAGCAACACTTGCAATTTCATCGTCCTCTGCCAACCTAATAAGGCGAACACCTTGTGTATTTCGTCCCATCGTAGAAATTCCCTCAACAGCCATCCGAATCGCAATCCCTGATTTGTTGATGATCATTAGACCTGCATCATCTTCGACCTGTTTCATGGCAACGACCCCTCCTGTTTTATCTGTGACCTTCATCGTTTTCACACCTTTGCCTCCACGATTGGTTACACGATATTCGTCTAGGTTAGATCGCTTTCCAAATCCTTTCTCAGAAACGACCAAAACGGTAGCAGTCTCTTTTTTGTCACCTGGTACACAGACCATTCCAATCACCTCATTGCCATCCTCTAATGTCATTCCTTTCACACCAATTGAACCTCTACCTACTGAATTGATTTTTTCTTCAGGAAAACGAATGACCTTTCCATATTTGCTCGCCATCAATACCTCACAACTTCCATCTGTCAAACGACATTCTAATAATCGATCTTCTTCTCGAATGTTGATGGCAATAATACCATTGGCTCTTGGTCGAGAATAAGCCCGTAAAGAGGTTTTCTTAATGGTTCCATTTTTGGTAGCAAATAGAATGTAGTGACTATCCAATATGGCATCATCTTTCAAGTCGGTAACATTGATACAAGCCAAAACCTTATCATCATTGGGCAATTGAATTAGGTTTTGAATTGGACGACCTTTAGAGGTTTTGGTTCCTTCTGGTATTTGATAAACACGCATCCAATAACACTGTCCCTTTTCTGTAAATAAGAGTAAGTGATTGTGTGTGGAGGCGACAAATAACTCTTCTATAAAGTCCTCATCTCTGGTCCCTCCTGCTTTGGCTCCTTTGCCTCCACGATTCTGTTCACGATACACATGAAGCTGAGTTCTTTTGATATAGCCTCTGTGTGAAATCGTCACCACTACTTGTTCATTCTCAATAATATCTTCTATATTGATTTCACTATCATCAATCGTAATGTCTGTACGTCTTTCGTCCCCATATTTACTTTGAACCTCTAATAGTTCCTCCTTAATGATCGCCATTCTCATTTCTTTGTCTGCTAAAATAGCCTTCAAATGATTAATGACTTTCATTATTTCGTCATATTCTGCCTTTATTTTATCTCTTTCTAAGCCTGTCAATTTTTGAAGACGCAAATCCAAAATAGCCTTTGCTTGAATTTCGCTTAAATCAAAGCTGCTCATCAAGCCATTCTTGGCTTCTTCTGGCGTTTTAGAGTTTCGGATTAACTTAATGACTTCATCTAAATTGTCAATGGCAATCATCAAGCCAATTAAGATGTGCGCTCTTTTCTCTGCTTGTCTTAGTTCGTAACTGGTACGTCTTACAACGATCTCATGACGAAATTCAATAAAGTATTGTAGAATCTCCTTTAGATTAAGTAATCTAGGGCGACCATTTACCAAACAAATATTATTAATTCCGTAGGAGGTTTGTAAAGCAGTATGTTTATAAAGTTGGTTGAGAATCACATTGGGATTGGCATCTCGTTTTAGATCATAAACAATTCGCATTCCCTTTCTATCCGACTCATCTCGAATATCTGAAATCCCTTCTATTTTTTTATCATTGATTAAGTCTGCTGTTTTTTTGATAAGCGTTGACTTATTGATTTGATAAGGAATTTCGTGAACGATGATCTGGGTTTTTCCTTTGCTATTTTCTATTATATTGGCTTTTCCCCTAACAACTACTCTTCCACGTCCCGTTTTAAATCCTTGAATTACACCACTCATTCCAAAGATGGTTCCACCTGTTGGAAAATCTGGAGCTTTTACAAATTTTATTAAGTCCTCGACTTCTGTCTCTGGATTCTCAATCAAAGCAACTGTTCCATTGATTACCTCTGTAATATTGTGGGGCAGCATATTGGTAGCCATCCCTACTGCAATACCCGATGCGCCATTAATTAGCAAGTTGGGAATACGAGAAGGCAATACAGTAGGTTCTTCTAAGGTATCATCAAAATTTAGCTTGAAATCTACGGTATCTTTATCTATGTCTTGTAAAATATCCTCTGCCATTTTTCTGAGACGAGCCTCTGTATAACGCATAGCGGCAGGACTGTCCCCATCAATAGAACCAAAGTTCCCTTGTCCATCTACCAAAGGATAACGCAAGGACCACTCTTGTGCCATCCTTACCATAGTATCATAAACGGAAGTATCGCCGTGAGGGTGATATTTTCCTAAGCACTCACCTACGATTCTTGCAGATTTTTTATGTGCTTTGTTATAATTAAGACCTAGCTCGTTCATAGCATACAAAACCCTTCTGTGTACTGGCTTGAGTCCGTCTCTTACATCAGGTAAGGCACGAGAAACAATCACAGACATAGAATAATCTATGTATGCCGATTTCATTTCATCTTCAATGTTTACTGGAATAATTCTTTCTTCTGCATTCATATAGCTGTTTTTACTTTATTTTAACGAAGCAAAGATAACTATAATATTTGGGTATTTTTAGTTTTTAGCGCATTAAATCGTCTTAAAATAGCGTCTAAATTGAAATTTTTGGCTTAATGGAGTAGATAATTAGGAGTTGTAGAGAAATTGCTCAATTTATCCATCAAATAGAGGCAATTTAGGTACAACTTATTGCGTTTTACTACCATTCGATATTATATTCTCTTATTTATTCCCAAATACTCCATCTTTTACCTTATTTTTGAAGCGGAGAAATGGCATTGTCCCCAACTCTCTAGCTTTTATCAAAAACAACTACTCTAAACTATGAGCTTAATCTTGCTTCAAAATGTAGCAGACTCCTTGACCAATGCAGCAGGTGCGGGTGCTACTAAACTGTCTCTTTTAGGATTATTGATGAAAGGAGGCTACTTTATGATTCCTCTCTTACTACTTTCCATTTTAGCTATTTATATTTTTATTGAACGATATATTATTATCACCAAAGCTTCTAGAGTCAATGATTCTTTTATGCAAAGAGTCAAAGACTATATGTTGGGCGGAAACATCAAGGCAGCTATCTCTGTTTGTCATGAGGAAGATACACCCACTTCTCGAATGATTGAAAAAGGATTGAAACGTATTGGTAAACCAATTAAAGATATTGAGGTAGCTATTGAAAATGTGGGTAAGTTGGAACTTTTGCAATTGGAAAAGCGGCTGGCAACATTGGCAACTATCGCAGGAGCTGCTCCGATGATTGGTTTTTTGGGAACGGTAACGGGTATGATTCGAGCTTTTTATAATCTGTCCAGTGCAGGAACCAATATTGATCCTGGATTATTGGCGGGTGGTATTTATGAAGCGATGCTGACAACGGCTGCGGGTTTAGCAGTTGGTATTATTGCTTATATAGGTTACAATGTTTTGGTGGCAATGGTTGAGAAGGTAATCTATAAGATGGAAGCAACTTCTGTCGCATTCTTAGATGTTTTACAGGAACCTGTTTGATAATGGTGAATTGTGAATGACAAATAATATGAATGGTGTGTTTTGTGTTTATATTTTCTAGGAGCGAAGGGTTCATTGCTTCGTCGCAGGTGGAAAGTCCCGCTATTCGTTCTTATCACCGCCGCTGAGCTTCTACCGCAAGTCTTTCCGACTTGTGGAGCCAAGTCAAGACGGTGATACCACTGCTATCGGGGCTATTTTGAATGGTTTCAACTTTTCGTAACTGTGAACCGCTTTAGAACAGTGGAGGCACGACCACCCCAATATCAAAAAAACTATGAAATTAAAAGCACGTAATCGGGTCAGTCCTAACTTCCAAATGTCGTCTTTGACTGATATAATTTTCCTATTATTGATCTTCTTTTTATTGACTTCCTCATTGGTCAGTTTAAATGCATTGGATTTGGTTTTGCCCAGTGCCAATAGTGCAACAACCGTTAAACCTTCTATGAGTATTTCGGTTACAGGAGATGGAACCTTTTTCTTTAATAAAGACAAGGTTGATTTTGAGCAATTGGATGATTTATTGTTGAAAGCCTTAGAAGACGATGAAGAACAGTCGGTGGTCTTGAATGCTGAAAAGTCGGTTCCTATTGAGGAAGTAGTTAAAGTATTTGAAATGGCGAAGGAGTTGGATATTCAAATTGTATTGGCAACGACTCCGCACAAGTGATTCAATTCTAAAACCGTTCAATTAGCAAGGTGTTCTGTCCTAACAAAAATAGCCCCGATAGGAACGGTATAAATGCCATGCGTTGGCTTCCTAAAACGTTGGCGCATTTATAAGAGTGGATAGCGGGACTTTCCAATGCAATGAAAGCCTAACCTTTCGCTCCTAAAAAACTGAAGAAGTCACCAGGCACTCTTACTCGTCACTAAAAAATGAATTATGGAATATTTAAATCAGGAAGAAGAAGGGTTATCGAGAGAAGGATTGATAGGAACCATTTTGGTACATCTACTACTATTGCTATGTTTTTGGTTCTTTTATATACAAGCAGTCCCCCCACAAGTAAAAGGAATGATTATCAATTTGGGAACCGTAGAAAAAGGATTGGGAGAAAATACCCCCCAACAAAATGAAGAAGCCGCTTCGCCTCCACCTGTTCCAGAGAAAGTGGTTGAAAAACCCATTGAGAAAACTACACCACCTAAAGCACAAACGCCTAAACCTGCTGTTGAAAATAAGGTGCAAGAAGTCAAGGATGAAACGGCCCCCACTTTGCCTACTGAAACGCCCAAAAAGAAGGAAGATAAAAAAGATAAAAAAGAGGAGAAAGTGAAAGATAAGAAGAAGGAAGAGAAAAAACCTGAACCTCCAAAGGAAGAACCCAAAGAGGAAAAAGTAAAGGAAGAAAAAAAGCCGGAACTAGATGAACGAGCATTGTTTAGAAAGAGAGATAAGAAAAATGATAAAACCAATGAATCTACCAGTCAAGGCAATAGTGATCCAGATGAAGATCAAGGAGTAGACACGGATACGGATGTAGAAGAGCAATCACAGGTGTATACCCCTTCCCGTGATATAGGAATGCACGATAAAGGAACCTTTAAGTACGATTTACAGGGCCGCAATATGGTCAGTTTTCCAGATGTCGTAGAAACTTCTCAAAAGGAAGGAATTGTAGCAGTAAAAATAAAAGTAGATAATAAAGGAAAGGTCATTGGTGCTGAATATACAGGAAAAGGTTCTACTACATCAGATAGTAAGCTAAAACAAGCAGCTATCAAAGCCGCCAAAGAAGCCAAGTTTAATTTTGCCCCCAATGCACCAGCCGTACAAGTTGGAACCATTACCTTTACCTTTAAGGTTCAATAAATATTTGAGATACATAAGATGCCCACATACCAAGACACCATTGACTATTTGTTTGCACAATTGCCCATGTTCCAACGCATTGGCAAAAAAGCCTTTAAGAAAGACCTAAGTAATATCAACGCTTTGACTACTTATTTGGGTAAACCACATACACTTTATCCCACCATTCACATTGCAGGAACCAATGGTAAAGGTTCTACGGCTCATGGGATTGCCTCCATCTTACAGGAAGCAGGATATAAAGTAGGACTTTATACTTCCCCACACTATAAAGACTTTAGAGAACGGATCAAAATCAATGGGACTTTTATCTCAGAAGAAGCCATCATCAACTTTGTGGAGGCGCATAAAGATTTTTTTGAAAATAAAGTACAGCCTTCTTTTTTTGAAATAACAGTTGCTATGGCCTTCGACTACTTTGCCAAAGAAGCCGTAGATTATGCAGTTATCGAAACAGGTTTGGGAGGCATTTATGATTCTACCAATATTATCACTCCTATCCTATCCGTCATTACCAATATTAGCTTTGATCATATGCATATATTGGGAAATACACTCCCTAAGATCGCCAGCAGTAAAGCTGGAATCATCAAACCCAATGTACCTGTCGTTATCGGAAAATACCAGCCTGAAGTGATGCCTGTTTTTTTAGAAAAAGCCAATGAATGTAACAGTCGTCTTTTTGTAGCAGATCAAAAGCAAGCGATCTTACCCAAAAGTGATTTAGTTGGACCTTATCAACATGAAAATATCGCTACGATCTTAAAAGCAGCAGATATACTTCAATTGGAAGGATTGCCCATTTCTGATCAAAATATTTTAGCAGGCTTAGAAAATGTAATCGCTAATACTCGAATGATGGGACGCTGGCAGACCTTACAAAAAGAGCCTTTGGTCATTACGGACTCTGCCCATAATATTGCTGGTTTTCAACATGTTGTAGACAAGATACGAGCAATGGACTATCGCCAATTGCATATTGTCTTTGGAGTCGTCAAAGATAAAGATGTGGAGGCACTCTTAGAACTCTTACCTAAAAACGCTTACTATTATTTATGTTGCCCCAACCTTCCTCGTGGCTTAAATGCTCAATTGCTCCAAGAAAAAATGCAGCCCTTCGGTTTTGAAACGCAAGTGTTTGATTCTGTCGAACAAGCTCTAAATATTGCTATTGAAACAGCTCATAAAGAGGACTTTATTTATGTGGGGGGTAGTACTTTTGTCGTGGCAGAAGTCATCTAAGTTTTTTATCTTATCAACCTTTCTTCTCCTACTCTATTCAATTCCAATTTCTTTAAAATAAAGCTCGTTTTGTGTTTTATAGGAAGATTTGCTTGCAAATTTTTTACTTTTTAAAACAAAGTAATTTTTTGAAAAGAAGAATAATTTTTCTTATGTTAACTAAAGGGTGATAGACCTAACTCATTTTGTTTAAAACTTAAAAAAAGTGAAGTGAGATGTTGAGACCGTCCAAAATAGCCCTGATAGCAGTGGTATTCGTGCAGAAGCGTTGGCTTAGGAAAACCTGCAGCACGAATAAGAACGGATAGCAGGACATTCTAGTGCGCGAAGTAACCTCCATTCGCTCTTAAAAAAGACAGCTAACTTTTAATTAAAAAGTAATTTTGCATTAAGCAGCATTATCCCAGTATAGGCGAGAAGCATAAAGCATTTCGATAAGATAAGTGGATTGTAACGGAAGTTGTAAAAAGCCCCATATCCCTTTACCAACTCTTTCTTGGGTGTGCTTTTTTTCTGCTAAGGAATTGACTATAAAAATGGTAGGAATTTGTCTTAAGACATCATTTCTTTCTAGTGCATCCCAATAATAGTCCATATCTATATCTTGAGAAGATAAATTAATAAAAATAGTGGGTTCTTCTTTCACTGCTTGAAATTGATACCACTCATAAAAGGTTGAGGTATTGGAGAAACAAAGATAATTGATCCCTAACTTTTGGGCTTGTTGGGATAAGACATTGGGAATTTGAGAAGTAGATTGTTCTGAATCAATCCATAAAACAGAGCTTTGTTTTTCTCTCCAAAGTGATGGGTAGTTATTTTTCATTCTAATTGTTTATACCCATAAACGAGAAAACTATAAATTATGTTTCATTTTTTTATTTAGTTACAAAAAACAAAAATGCCTTTTAACTTGATTATCAACACTTTATTGTTTTCGTTGGTATAATTTGCAACAGACCCCTAAGCGACAAGAAGAAATCAGCTCTTTCCAATTATTTTTAAGGTCCAGTAGTTCTTCATCACTAAAATCATTCATAATATTGGAATAAAAAATATAGTCAAAGTTTTCCCATCCTTCATCTATCAAATAACCAAAATGATCATTGCGTTCTTGAAGGTCTATGTATCGAGATGGCACATACATCGTAAAACCAGCCCCTACCCTTTCTGTGGGAATTTGGTGTGTTTCAATATATTCATAAACGGCTTTTCGTCCTTCAAAATAATTGAGATAACCTAATGTAGCGTCCCAACCTTGTGCCATACCTGCTGGATAAATCCAAAAATTGCCTGTAATGAGTCCGATAGAGACGAGAGGAATGAGCCATTTTTTTACTTTCTCAAACAAAGTTATTTTAAAAAAACTCACAAAAAGAAGACTGCTCATGATATAGTAAACAACCAAGTAGCGATGTCCAATGGGATTGGTACGAATCAGTATAACCATCAAAAAAATCAATAAACTGCTGATAAAAATACCTATAAGTTGCTTTTGTTTAGCGGTTAATTGTCCTTTCAATACAGCGATTCCTAAAAAAATAAGCAAAGGAATCCATAAGAATATGCGCCCAAAATCTAAAAAGTTTTTAGCAACAACCACCATATTCCATACGATTTCCTTTAAGTTGGCATAATCATAATGTCCTGACCAATTGGGATTTTGACCAGCAAGCATCCAGCCTACTTGTTGTTGATGGTAAAAGTTCCAGCCAACAAAAAACAAAGCAGATGGAATAAACCAAAGACACAAAGACCAGTTGATTCTTTTTTCTTTGATGGCATAAAAAGCCATTCCTGCCACGTAAACACAAAAGACCATTACAGCCCCTCGAATGCTAACAATTGCCATTAAAAGGCTTGCTAGGATAATCTGAGGGTATTTTTGATAGAGGATGGCACTCAAACACCAAAAGAAACCCATAATAATGACGACATCATTACTGACCATTGTACATTGAGCGATTAAGCTGGGTTCCAAGATAAAAAACAGGCAAGCATATATCCACATTGAAGCAGGTAAAAAGTATTGAGCAACTTTAAAATAATGATAGCTTAATATCAATAAAATCGGCAACATTGCCCAATGAGCAACAGCAAGGGTTTTACCAAAGACTTTCCAAAAGGCAGCAATATAAACCCCGATAAAGGGCGGATGTCCACAATCTAATTCAAAGGGAAGGATAAAGGCAAGAAGTCCTTGCTCATAAAAATGGTAGGCAACTCTGGAGCTTAACAAGACATTGTCCCAAAAGAAGGGAACATTTTGTGTAAGGAGTGTTAGCAGAAAACAAAAGCCCCAAAGCAATAAAATATATTTGGTAGAATCACGCAAAAGATGCCAAGTTTTTCGCAAAAAATCCAAAGAACTCCCTGCATCTTTTGCGTGAATAAATTTACTGTACTAAAAAGTAAGGATTCAATAGATTTTCTTTGTTGTAAACCAGTGGCTCACCTGTTTCGGGAACGGTCACGCTTGCTCCTGCTTCTTCTGCTACAATCTGACCTGCGCCTGTGTCCCATTCCATCGTTGGAGCAAAACGAGGATAACAATGTGCTTTTCCTTCTGCTACCAGACAAAATTTGAGAGAACTTCCAGCCGAAATAAAGTTGACTTCTTCATATTCTTTTCGCTTTTCATCTACAAATGCTTGGGTTGCATCATTGAGGTGTGAACGACTGGCAGCTACGCTGATTTTGCCCTCTGTTGGCAAGACTTTTTCCAATTTGGTTTCCTCTCCCTTTTCATCAATTAGAAAACTGCCTTTATCTTTAATGGCATAAAATGTTTTGTTAACAACTGGTACATAAATGACTCCTAATACGGGACGACCATTGGTAACCAATGCAATATTCACGGTAAATTCTCCATTGCGTTTAATAAATTCTTTGGTTCCATCTAAAGGATCTACGAGCCAAAAGGTTCCCCAATCTTTGCGCTCTTCGTAAGGCGCTTGCTTGGTTTCTTCGGATAAGATTGGAATAGCTGAATACGTCGCTTTTAAGCCTTTTTCTATCACCTCATTCGATTTTTTATCGGCTTCTGTCAATGGAGATTCGTCTCCTTTATATTCGACTTCAAAATCTCGTTCATAGATTTCCAAAATAGCTGCTCCTGCTTCTTGAGCAATTTTGATAATTTCTTGTATATTGATTTCTTGTTGCATGTATTATTTTTTATATGACTGAGAAAATTCGTGAATTTTCTTTACATTTTATTTGGAGCGAAGGGTTGTTGCTTCGTCGTTGTAGAAAGTCCCGCTATCCGTTCTTATTTGTGTTGCCAACGTTTTTCTAAGCCAACGCTTCTCACAAATACCACTTCTATCGGGGCTATTTGGTTGTGGTCTCAACCTATCGCACTTTTTTCTGTGGTTCAGATGTGAGAAAAGAGGCTATCTGTTCCTACTCATTTTTGTTCTATGACATTGCCATTAACTCCTCAATACATTTATCTGCACTCTCTTCCCAAGTAG
>JAHDBB010000035.1:1174-2281 GCA_020630635.1 Chitinophagales bacterium | reverse complement strand
TCTTCTTTTTCCTTTCCTAAACGCAACATCGTTTTTAAGAAGTTGTGTCCAAATTTGGAGTACAGCCAAGAAGTACGAATCACCAATGTTTTGGGATTTAATACCGCCGCCTTTTCTCCTTTTAATTTAGAGTCTCCATAAACACCCAACGGACAGGTTTCATCTGTTTCTACATAAGGATTGCGTTTACTTCCATCAAAAACATAGTCAGAAGAAATGTGTAACAGTAGTAAAGCTCTTTTTTGACAGGCTCTTGCTAAATTTCCGACCCCATCCACATTGACTTGATGACAAGTTTCCTTTTCACTTTCTGCCTTATCCACTGCCGTATAAGCAGCCGCATTGATAACTACCTCTATCCCCTTTTCATCTATAAATGCCTCCACTTTTTCAAAGTCCGTAATATCTAATTCTTGTCGATTGGCAAAGAAAAAATGATGCTGACTGTATTCAGGCGCAATGGCGTTTAGTTCCTGTCCCAATTGACCTCCGGCTCCTGTAACTAAGATCTTCATAATGAAAAATTATATAAACCTTCTTGGTATAAGGGTAAGTTACGGTCTCTATCTGACAATACACGATCTGCTTCTGACACTAACCATTTGATACCAAACTGCTCATCATCAAAACGAAAACCTCCTTCATGTTCCTTTGAATAAAAGTTGTCACATTTATAAAAGAAAACTGTTTCTTCTTCTAAGACGGCAAATCCGTGTGCAAATCCTCTGGGAATCAGTAATTGAAGGCGGTTGCGTCCTGTCAGTTCTATCGAAAAATGTTGCCCTAAAGTGGGGGAATCTTTTCTTAAATCAACCACAACATCTTGAACGGCTCCACTAAAGACTCGTACTAACTTTGCTTGGGCATATTCACCATATTGAAAGTGTAAACCCCGAATCACATTTTTTTGGGATTTAGACTCATTATCTTGGACAAAGGTATATTGAATTCCTTCCTTCACCAGCTTTTGCTCATTGTAAGTTTCCATAAAGTATCCCCGATGGTCTTCAAAGACTGTTGGCTCTAATACTAAGAGTCCTGGAAATTTTGTTTCAGTTATTTTCATCTTGCTGCAAAGTTAAGATTTCTTTATCCATTTTAGGATTT
>JAHDBB010000035.1:0-1074 GCA_020630635.1 Chitinophagales bacterium | reverse complement strand
ATGAAACTTAGAAATAAAGCTATGACTAAGGAAACAAGTAAACTAGGCGTGTTTTTTTGAAGGGGTAAGGTTGGAAAGTCAATAACTTGAATGAGGGGTGTTTGATTGGCTATATTGAGCTTGGCGACTTCTTCGTTTTTGAGGGCTTCAACATAGGCATTACTGGCGATCTCTGCATTTCTTTCTAACTCTATTTTTTTCATGTAAGACGCTGGTGGTACTGATTGCGCCCTCATCTTTTGTTCATTGCGTTGATACCAAGCAGTTAGTTCTGAATCGGCTCCTTTCATAGCTGATTGTAAAGAATCTACTTTTTCGCTAACGATTTTTAAGGTTTGCTCTTGTTTTTCGACAGATTGATCGACATAATAACTGCGAAGGGTTTCGACTAGTTTTTCTGTAAATTGTTGGGCATATTCTTCTGATTTGCTGGTGAAGTTGATGCGGACAATGCCATTATTGGAAGCGTTGGCTCTTAGGTTTTCTTTTAGAATAAGACGATAAATATTGCTGGCTAAGAGATTTTCGTTGAAATCGAATGCTTCCATTACTTTGGGCGCAAAACGAAACCCTTTTACTTCTGGATAATCGGTTAGTCTTTCGTCAGTTTTAAACAAGTTGAGATAGTGATTGATGAGTAGGTCGGCTCTTCCTTCTAAATTGCCTGTTTGCAATAAGGTATTGTAGATTATTCGCTTTGTTGTTAAAAGTTCTACTATTTTTTCTGAGCTTACTTCACTGTTTCCTCCAAATCCAAATTGTCCTGCTAATTGGAGAAAGGAAGAACCTCCTCCACCTGCATCGCTATCGGTCATAAAGGAGGCTTTGGCAAGATAAGTGGATTGGTCGTCTTTTTTTACGTAGTACATCAATCCACCAAAAATGAGTCCGACAATGATGTACCAGTACCATTTTCTAATGAGTTCCTTTAGGTAGTCTTGGAGGGTAAGTATTGTATGTTTTAGTTGATTGGACACTTCTATAATGGTGAATTATGAATGATAAATTGTGAATGGGGGTTTTTAGTCGATAGTCGATAGTCGATAGTCGATAGTCGATAGTCGATAGTCGATA
>JAHDBB010000637.1 GCA_020630635.1 Chitinophagales bacterium | reverse complement strand
CGGATTACAGGCTCACTATTAATTCACTTTTAAAAATACAATTAACATGTCTGGCGGAGATTGGAAAGCAATGTTCAAAGGGATTCAAGATAATGATTTAGAGCTGGTAGAGTTCTATCTGAGAATCGGAATAGATCCCAACTATCAACATCCAGAATACATGGCTCTACCATTAGCCGAAAGTATTCGTTACAATCATATCGAAATAACAGAATTATTGTTATTAAATGGAGCGAATCCATTGATCGTAGAAATGGAAAGTGGTATGACGACACTTGCTTTGGCACAAAAAATGGACAATCAGAAAGCCATTGACTTATTGAAAAAATATATCGAATAGTTTATTTTTGTTTTATGGAACAAGAACAATTGGTTGAAAAATTAAAAAAACGATTAAAAAGAAAAATCCTAATTATTACAGGAAGTAGAGAAATTGACAGAGAAGAATTGGTTAATAAAATAATAGAAGGTACAGATTATCATACTTATACACCTCCCAAAAAAACAACTTTCTTAGATTACATTACCTTTATTAGAAAACACTCCATAGAACAATGTGATTATGATACAACAAGAAAACTAGATTATTGGTATAATTTGCATTTTCATGAAAAGTGGCTAAAAAATAATGAATGTCTTATAGTCATCAAAGAACCTAATTTTATTCCTTATCAAAAATTACATTGGATAAGAGGTTTCATTGAACTTACGGATGATCATAAAAAAGGGCAAAAGTTTCCACACTTAATTTTAGCAGATGATAATATTGCTGATTTAACTTACAATATTTTCGCATCACCATTTGATGGTTATAGACAAGTGAGTAATGGACGAACGCCAGAATTAATTATCAAACAAAATATTGATATTATTGATCTATCTGTTCTCTTTCCTATCAACCATTGATATATGCTTTTAAAATTAATACACAAATACTGTAGGAACAGATTGCATCTGTTCTCACAAATGAACCACATCAACAGATACAAGATTGACAGTATTAGTTTCTAATGCGTATATCAAAAAGACAATCTCTTACAAAAACCAAGTAAAATGAAACAAGCAATCACCCTCATCACCCTCTTAACGACACTACTTCTAAACGCCCAACCCTATTTCCCACCAGCAGGAGCTGTCTTCAATGACGAACAAGTAGCCAAAGTTGAGATTACTATCGACGAAGACGATTTAATTTTTATATACGAAAACGTTTTTAGCAACGAAGAACATCCAGCGACTTTCATCTTCCATAATGGAGAAGTATCCGACACCATCGAAAATGTCGGCTTTCGTTTAAGAGGCAATACCTCAAGAGCTTCCGCCAAAAAATCCTTTAAAGTCTCTTTCAACACTTTTGAAGAAGGCGGCAAATTTTACGGATTAGAAAAACTGAATCTCAATGGCGAACACAATGATCCAACGATTGCCCGTGCAAAAATTTGTTGGGATTTAGCCAGAGATTTAGGCATACCAGCACCGAGAGCCAATCACACCGAGTTATACATCAATGGCGACTACTTTGGACTCTATGTAAATGTAGAACACATCGACGAAGAGTTTGCAGAATCCCGATTTGGAAATAAGAATGGCAATCTTTACAAATGCCTTTACCCTTCCAGTTTAGAATATTTGGGAAGCAACCCCAATAGTTATATGCAAGAAGGTTATCAACTCAAAACCAATCTAGAAGAAAATGATTACAGCGACTTGATACATTTTATAGAGATTCTCAATAACACTTCATCCAGTAACTTAGCTTGTGAATTAGAAAATGTTTTCAATGTCAACGACTATTTAAAAAGCATCGTTTTAGATATTTTGACAGCCAATTGGGATGGACCTTTACTCAATAAAAACAACTTCTATCTTTACCACAATACCGAAACAGATCGCTTTGAATACATTCCTTATGATTTAGATAATACTTTAGGAATCGACTGGTTTAGTGAAGATTGGGCGAGTCGCAATATTTATAACTGGGCAGCGGATTGGGAACCCCGACCTTTGTATGATAAAATCATGAGTGTATTAGATTATCGACATCGTTTTTCCTATTTTTTTAGTCAGGCTTTAGAAGAATTAGTCGAGCCATCTCAAATTGAAAACTCTTTAGAAGCCCTTCGTCAACAACTAGCTCCTTATGCTGAAAACGATGAGTTTCGTACCTACGATTACGACTTTGATTATGATGACTTTTACGACAACTTTGAAGACGATATAGAGATGCAAGGCAATGACCATGTAACCAGAGGCATCCTAGAATATTTTGAGCTACGTCGAAGTACGGCACTTAATCAACTAAATCAATCCAATTTTGCGCCCATCATTAATTATCTATCAGACAACAAGCCTTTATCAAATGACGATATAGTAATTACTGCATTTATACAGGACGAACAAGCTGTTTCAGTCAATTTAGTGTATCGTATTGATGGAGGAGATGAGACGATCTTAACTATGAATGATGATGGCATTTATCCCGATTGGACGATGGGTGATGGAATCTATAGTGTATCGATCCCACCAACAAATGTTGCTGCCTTGATCGAATATAGAGTGGAAGCAAGTGATACAGAAAATGCAAGCGATAGCTTCCCATGTGATTGGCAAACGCAACAAATATTGGAACCTTCAACGACCTTATTTATCAATGAATTTATGGCGAGTAATAATACCGTCATTGCGGATGAAAATGGGGAATATGATGATTGGATTGAGCTATACAATGGGGGAGAAGAAGCCATCTATCTAGGCGATAAATACATCAGTGACAACCTCAACAATCCAGACAAGTTTCAACTACCAGACCAGACTTTAGAAGCAGGAGATTTTTTATTAATCTGGGCAGACGAAGATGGCTCACAAGGTCCCAATCATGCCAACTTTAAATTGAGTAAAGATGGAGAAATCATTGCCTTATTTGATGCCGAAGGAAACATCATTGATCGAGTACAATATGGCGCACAAACAAGCGATTTTACCAATGGATATTATCCCGATGGAGCCAATGCCATTCTTCCTCTAATTCCAACACCCGAAGCAAGCAATATTTTGAGCGCTACAAATATTGAGTCCCCATCTTTATCAACACACCAACTTCAAGTTTTTCCCAATCCCTGTATTCATCAATGTCAAGTAACTATACCCGATTTTGAAGGCTTGGCAGACTTACATTTATACAACTTACAAGGAAGTTGCGTTTATACTAAAAAAGTTGTATCCAATGATGTAAATCTATCTGTTGATTTCTTAAAAGGAGGCTTATATCTCCTACAATTAGAACAAAAAGGACAATTGATAGGACAAGGAAAAATAGTCGTGAATCAGTAATCATAATCTGCTTTGAACAAGCAGTGAAATTCTATTAATTCTCTAAATTCCTAAAAATTCTGTTCAAAACTGGCACTAAGCAATACAGACCTTTTCCAACTAGCCCCGATAGAAGTGGTATCACCTTTGTAGAGCAAATTCACGAATTTGCTCTACAAAGGTGATGAGAACGAATAGCGGGACTTTCCAATGCGATGAAAGGGTAATAACCCTTCGCTCCAAAAAGAAAAATCAAGAAATGAACAGCATTCATCATCTATAATTCACCATTCATCATTAA
>JAHDBB010000636.1 GCA_020630635.1 Chitinophagales bacterium | reverse complement strand
ATTTAAACTGGAACTAAGGAGTGATGTCCTCAACCATCTAGCCCCGATAGTAGCGGTATAAATGCAATGCGTTGGCTACCTAAAACAAGGCTGCATTTATAGGAGTGGATAGCGGGACTTTCCATTGCGACGAAGGAAAAACCTTTCGCTCCTCTAAAAGATTCTTTGCCCACTATCTACTTGTCACTCTAATTAAATTATCGAATCAGTAAAACGGTTCCTTTTCGTTCTAAAGGACTGCCATTACTAGACATCATTTTGATAATATAGGGATAAACACCCTGTGGAGCCAATCCACCATTGATGTTGCCATCCCACCCTTCTGTAATGTCTATGGTTTCAAATATTTTTTCGCCCCAACGATTTAAAACAATCATACTGTATCCTTCTTCAACAGGATAAACAATGGTGGGTTTGAAAATATTGTTGACACCATTGGGTGCAAACGCATTAGGGACAAAAATACGGGAAGTCTGGGCAATGCAAACGGTATTGGAAAAACTGGTAAGTCCCGTTTCAAAATCTATGGGTAAATCTAAATCATACTCGCATTGAACAATGTAACAATACTCTGTAACTTCAGGCGGAACATCCGAAACATCATCAATATAGGTGAGTTGTTCATTGGGACCAAAACTAGATAATTCTGTAAGATTTCCGTCACTCACTCGGTACAAAGTGTAAGACTGAATAATGGCATTGGGCATTTCAAAAGCATTCCAAGTCAAACCATTGCTCAAATCAAAATTGTCTTGTCCATTCAAAAAGATGGTACGGGCTAAACCTGATGTGATGGCTGCTCCACAACCACTAGAGGCTGAAACCGTATAATAGTAAGGATCTCTTGCTGTATTGACTTCGCTATCAACTTGTGGGGAAGGAGTGTTGAGGTCAATTTCAAAAATGGGATTGATGTCATCTAAAGTAACTCCTCGATTGATATTGATGACATCGGCTGTTCCATTGGGATCAATCAACCAATCTACTTGTATTTGGTTTTCATTGACGACACTCACATTTCGCATATAAACATAATCAGGTAAACTTGCTAACTCAATATCAACCTCTACCACATTGGAAAAAGAAGTTTCTCCAAATTGATTTAATGCTCTTACGATCAATCTTAAAGGACTTGGATCTCCTGGTTGGATTTCATAGGCATAAGCAAACTCACTTCCTCCAATACTTTCGACTTCCTCAAAATTGATAGGATCTATACTTCTAGCGATTTCATGTTGGGTGACTCCATCTGTTCCCCAGCCCTGATAAGGTGTCCAAATTAAATTAATAATGCTATTGCAAGAATCGTATTCGGCTCTTAGGAAAATGGTTGTGTGTGGATTAAAAGTTAAGGTGCTGGTTCCTCCACAAGAATCTATTGTTGCCAAGTCATATTCTTCTGGTTCTGTGTCGGGTGTTCCAAAAAAGTCGATGTAACTTGGGTTGTTGGGATCTTCTAGTTCACTAACCAATATGGTATCTATCAACTGTGAAGCTCCTTGTGCATTGGTTCCATATACTAGATATCCATGTGCGTTGGGCGAAGGGCTGGCATTCCAAGAAATGGCACTTGCGCCTCCACTTACGGATACATTGGTGATGGTCGGTGGTAAAACGCCTGCAGTATTTAAGGTATCAGAAGATACTGACTCTCCATCATTACATTCCGTCACAAGGTAATAATAAGTAACTGCATTGGCTGGATTGGGAACTGTTGCTGATGTTTCACTGCCACTTGTGATGGTTTGCAATAGAGAATAAGGACCATTTTCTGCAACTGACTCGTATATATAGGTCGCCACAAAGTTTCCGCCACAATTGTGCTGGTTTTGCCAAACGATCTCCACATCTCCTCCTCCAACCGAGTTGGCACACTTGAGAATGGGTGCGTTGGGTTGGGCATAGATAGAGATACTTGCTAGTAAAAACAGCCAAAAACCGATAAAAAATTGTTTTTCCAAAATCTTTGATATTAAGTAACCAATAAATAATAACTTCCACATTTAGTAATGATTTTTTGCGCCAATATTTCGTTAAAAATACTCGCCATAGCCCTGCTATGTCTGTGTTTTTTGCCTCATCTTGCCTCAAAACCTCTATTTCTAAAGTGTTGGACTTATTTTTTAATCGTTACTAAGTTTGAACTACAAAATTATTAATTAAAGAATAGTGAAAAAATAAATTTCCATTTTTATCATCAATATTTTCCAATCTGTGACGTTAAAAAGCCTTATCATAGCCCTGCTATGCTTTCATTTTTTGCCTTACAGAGTTGAAAAATCTTTTTGCTAAAATTTACAAAGTTATTTTCAAACTATTCTCAAGCCAGTTTATACAGTAAAAAAACGTCCTTGTTTTTAATATATTTCGCAAAAAGGCAATGGTAAGCGACAGATTTAAGCAGAATCACTCTATAAAATCCGACAGTTCTACTACATAAATTAACCTATTCTGAATGGGCAACGGCTTAATTTAGTAATTTTGCACCCTATTTTTACTGATGAAAGTGGGCTTTTGTTCATACATTTGGTAAAAACTTCATCCTAAAGAATGAAGTAAAGCGTTCTTGCGGTTCTTTTCGGGACTTCATCCTGAAGAATGAAGTAAAGGAGTTTTTTTTGGAGAGAACGGTTATTACTCTTTCATCGTTGCGGAAAGTCCTGCTATCCGTTCTTATTCGTGTAGCTACGTTTTCCTAAGCCAACGCTGCATACACGAATACCACTTCTATCAGGTCTATACAAGCAAGGTCGCAACCTTTAGCAAGTAGTTGTTGTTCTACCATTTTATTTCAATTTAATCAAATTAATCACTTTAACCATTGGCATCAGCTTTTACACATGCCTTTTCAGCATTAGCATTGGGCAGTTTATTTAAAACAACTTATTCAAAGTGGTACTATTGGATGTGGGGGATGATTTGTGCGGTGCTTCCAGATGCGGATGTGCTGGCATTTCGTTATGGCATTCCTTATGATCATGTATTGGGACATCGAGGAATTACCCATTCCTTCTTTTTTGCTGTATTTTTTGCAGCTTTTGTTGCCATTTTATTTTTTAGAAAAAATACTATCTTTAGTAGTAGCTGGTGGCGCACTTGGTTTTATCTTTTCTTGTGTACTGCTTCTCATGGGATTTTAGATGCTTTGACAACAGGTGGATTAGGTGTCGCTTTTTTTGCGCCCTTTGATAACAGTCGTTACTTTTTTCCAGACGAATATCGACGTTTAGTCGTTTCTCCAATTGGGGTCAAACATTTTTTTGGAGCTTGGGGAGTTCGGGTTTTGAAAAGTGAGTTTTTGTGGGTTTGGATTCCTTGTTTGGTGATAATGGTGGTGGGGTTTGTGAAAGCTCGGTTGAGTCGGTAGTTTGGGTTGACTGTGGTTCTTTTCGTGGTTTTGGGACGAAAGGGGACGTTTTAAAAAGGGACGGAAGGGGACGTTTTGGTTCTTTTCGTGGTTTTGGGACGAAAGGGACGTTTTAAAAAGGGACGGAAGGGGACGTTTTGGTTCTTTTCGTGGTTTTGGGACGAGGGGACGTTTTAAAAAGGGACGGAAGGGGACGTTTTGGTTCTTTTCTTGATTTTGGGACGAGGGGACGTTTTAACAAGG
>JAHDBB010000635.1 GCA_020630635.1 Chitinophagales bacterium | reverse complement strand
CGTCCCGTCGTCCCAAAACCAAGAAAAGAACTGCAAAAACGTCCCATTGTCCCCAAACCACGAACAGAACAGACAAAACACCCAAAATCAAAAACTCAACCATGAAATTCAAAATAGTTTCCCCCTTTCAACCAGCAGGCGACCAACCCGAAGCCATCCGCCAATTAGTCGAAGGCCTCGAACGCAAAGAGCGATTTCAGACTTTGTTAGGGGTAACAGGGTCAGGAAAAACCTTTACGGTTGCCAATGTCATTGAGACGGTGCAAAGACCGACCCTCATCCTAAGCCACAACAAAACCCTCGTTGCCCAACTCTACAGCGAATTCAAACAATTTTTCCCAGATAATGCAGTTGAGTACTTTGTATCCTACTACGACTATTATCAACCAGAAGCCTATATTCCCGTTACAGGAACGTATATCGAAAAAGATTTAGCCATCAATGATGAGGTCGAAAAGTTACGTTTAAAAGCAACCTCTTCTTTACTTTCAGGAAGACGAGATATAATCGTTGTTTCATCTATCTCTTGTATCTACGGAATGGGCAATCCTGCCGAATATAAAAATAGTATTATTCGATTGAGAGTGGGAGATAAAGTATCTCGAAACGGCTTTTTACGACAATTGGTTGGAGCTTTATATGCACGAACAGAAGCCGATTTTGAGCGAGGTAATTTTAGAGTCAAAGGCGATACAGTTGATATTTACTTAGCCTATGCCGATTATGCGATGCGGGTTATTTTCTTTGGAGACGAGATAGAAGACTTGCAAATTATCGAACCGACTTCTGGGCGAAAAATAGAAAAAGTCCGAGATGTTGCAATTTTCCCTGCCAATTTATATGTGACAGCCAAAGATAAATTTACAGAGGTTATTCATGGGATTCAAGATGAGCTAAAGGCACAATATGACTACTTTATGTCGGTCAACAAAGCAGCAGAGGCAGAACGCTTGAAAGAGCGAGTGGAATCGGATATGGAAATGATACGGGAACTGGGTTATTGTTCAGGGATTGAGAACTACTCCCGCTTTTTGGATGGGCGCAAACCTGGTGAGCGACCCTTTTGTTTATTGGATTATTTCCCCGACGACTTTCTGATGGTCGTGGATGAAAGCCATGTGACGATGCCTCAAGTCAGTGCGATGTATGGAGGAGACCGTTCAAGAAAGATGAATCTCGTAGATTTTGGTTTCCGTTTACCCTCTGCTTTAGACAATCGCCCACTCAATTTTCACGAATTTGAAAAGATTGTGAATCAGACGATTTTTGTATCAGCGACTCCCGCCAAATACGAGTTAGAACAAACCGAAGGAGTGGTTGTTGAACAATTGGTGCGTCCGACAGGTCTCTTAGATCCACCGATAGAAGTGCGTCCTAGTCTCAACCAAGTAGATGATTTGATAGGCGAAATTAATAAACGAGTAGAAGTAAAGGAACGGGTTTTGGTGACAACGCTGACTAAACGAATGGCAGAAGAACTTTCCAAGTACCTGACACGAATGCACATCAATTGTCGTTATATACATTCAGAGGTAGACACTTTGGAACGAGTCGAAATTTTGCGTGATTTGAGAGTTGGACAATTTGATGTGTTGATTGGGGTCAATTTGTTGAGAGAGGGATTGGATTTGCCAGAAGTATCGTTGGTGGCGATTTTGGATGCAGATAAGGAAGGCTTTTTGCGAAATGATCGTTCTTTGATTCAAACGGCAGGGCGGGCGGCTCGTAACGTTAATGGTCTGGTGATTATGTACGCAGATAAAGTCACAAAGTCGATGCAAAAAACCATTGATGAAACTGAAAGAAAACGGACAAAACAGATTGCTTTTAATGAAAAACATGGTATTGTGCCAAAGACCATTATCAAAGAAGTAGAAGGTGCTTCTGTATTGGACATCAAAGGTAAAAAGGATTTGAATGCTTATACGGAAGAAGTGGCGACCGATATTAGTTTGGCAGCCGATCCCATCGTTCAATATATGAATAAGGAGCAGTTGGACAAGACGATTGAGACGACCAAGAAAGCGATGAAAGCAGCAGCGAAAAAAGAAGACTTTATGGAAGCAGCAAGGTTGCGTGATGAAATGTTTGCTTTGCAGAAAATTCAGAAGGAACGGTTTGGGTAATTTGGTGACTGGTGGCGAGTGACTGGTGACGAGTGAAATAGTGGTTCGTTATTTGCTTTTGGAATGATGGGACATTTTTCTTAAAAAAAGGCTGATCGAATAAACTTAAAACTACGTCCCCTTTCGTCCCAACATGTAAAGATTGAACAGTCCGTCCCTTCATCACAACTTCTGATACTAAGCAGTCCTGTCCACAACCACCTAGCCCCGATAGGAGTGGTATAAATGTAATGCGTTGGCTACCTAAAATGTTGGCACATTTATAAGAACGGATAGCGGGACTTTCCGTAGCGACGAAGTAGGCAAAGTTCGCTCCTCTTAAAAATAAAGCAATTGATAAACGAAAAATAACTAAGTAATTTCGTTGGACTCCTCCACTGTTGGAGAGGCTTCCTGTGATTCTTCTGTTTCTTCTATAGGTTTGGGATCATTGGATGTGTCTGTATTTTCCGTTTCTTGTTGGAAAAGAGCTTCTGCTTTAGGAGACAATTCAATAAGTAAACTTTTGTTTTTAGGAGACAAATTCTCAACTTTTAGGTTCAAATTAGGGATCAATTGTAAGAGAATCCCCATTTTTGCCTCAATAGAGTAAAGTTTATTGATAACGACCATTCGTTGTTCGTCCAATAAACAGTTGCCCGCATGGAAATTCCCTTTGCCATAACGGACCCTATAACCACATTCTTTGAGTAATCCTTCAACTTTCTTGAGATTTTCTTTAGTAGATTTTAACATAGTCCTTGTTTTTGCCCTCAAAACTAAATAATTGATGGGTTTTATGCCACAAAAAATAAAATAGTTTTCATGAAAAATATACAGAATTTTTTATTTCATCCTTTCCAGCTCTGTAAATCAATAGTTTTGATCGCTCTCTTATGGACTTTGGTTGGGAGCAATCGTTTATCTGCACAACTATTTAAAGCAGGCATTGTGGGAGGCGTTAGCTTTGCTCAAATTGAAGGAGATGATGTGTCTGGATACTCCAAATTTGGAGCGAATGCAGGCGGAATTGTGGCGGTTGACATTAACGAAAAGTTCCAGTTGAGCTTAGAAATTTTGTATGCTCAAAAGGGAGCGGCTAGTGGAATTTCGGGGCGACAACAAGGTTTGGTAGCAGCGTTTAAGATTCAACATGAATATGTCGAAATTCCGATTGTGTTTCATTATAAAGATCCCAAAGGAATGAATTTTGGTATAGGATTTGCTCCTTCTCGACACATTCGCAGCATTTTTATAGACGATTTTGGAATGGAAAATCCTACCTACTTTGAAGGTGCAGGAGAGATGGGTGATTGGGATTTTGGAGGCATTTTTGACTTGGCTTATCGGATCAATAATTTTTCCCATGTCAATTTGCGTTTGACGGCTTCGTTGATTCCTTATCAAGAACGTTTTAGTGTGAATCGCAATCAAATTACAGGACAATTTAATAATGTCATTACGTTGCGGTATTTGTTTTTGGTGAGTGCTTTGAGAGAGAAGCGGTTGTAGTTTTTG
>JAHDBB010000634.1 GCA_020630635.1 Chitinophagales bacterium | reverse complement strand
CTATCGGGGCTATTTGGTTGAGGACTGGACTTCTTAGTTTCAGAAGTGGGGACGACGGGACGAACTGTTCAGGTTTTACAGGTAGGGACGAAGGGACGTTTACTTTATAAAATTGAATCAACTAGTATTTGATATAACATTGCTCTTGTGTTCTCAAGGCAAGAAATGAACCGAAAACGTCCCCTCGTCCCAAAATCACGAAAAGCACCGAAACCGTCCCTTCGTCCCAAAACCACGAAAAGAACAGCGATTACGCCTCCTTCATCATACTATCATAAAATGCGCTATTTTCGTCTCTAAATTGATCCTCTAGCCAATCCGAACACTTGTCGAAGTCCTCAAATAAATATTTTTCTTCGACCAATCCAGGAACCAAATTGAATCTTCTGAATAATTCCAATGGTTGACCAGTCAAGTTGGTAAATACCACCGTGATTCCTTGTTTTTGTAAGTCCATAACAGCCGTTTCCATCGCATATAAACCCGATTGATCGACATAAGGAACCTTATCCATTCGCATAATAACGACTTTAATATCGGGCAAAGCCATCATCATATCTTGGAAGCGAGAAGAAAACCCAAAGAATAAAGGACCATCTAAATGTTTGATGTAAACCTTATCACCGACTTTCTCTAAAATGGCTTCTTCATCTTCCCACGCTATTTCATTTGAAAACTCTTTTAAAGGAGCAGTATAAGTTCGATGATCGACAACATCTGAAATTTTCTTCATAAAAAGCAAACAAGCCAAAACCATACCCACAGCTACTGCTTCAATTAATCCAACAAAAACGGTCAATCCCAATACTAACAACATCACAGCGACCTCACTTTTGGGCAATTGTCCAATATGGCGAAGCCCTTTGTAATCCATTACACCGATACCGACTGTTACCAAGATTCCTGCCAATACTGCCGCAGGGATTTGAGAAGCCAAAGGCCCCAATGATAATAAAATGACCAATAGAAAAACACCTGCAATCATTCCAGATAATTTGGTTTTACCACCTGCATCAATATTGATAACGGTACGAATGGTTGCACCAGCACCAGGAATCCCTCCAAATAAAGCAGCCACAGCATTTCCAATTCCTTGACCTATGAGTTCTTGATTGGGACTGTGTTTGGTCTTAGTCATATTATCCGCTACGATGGACGTTAGTAAGGAGTCTATCGCCCCTAAAGCAGCTAAGGAAACAGCCGTAAAAATATAGGGTGTAATGGCTGATAAATTGAACTGACTAAATATATCTAAATGTGGAAGCGGAAATCCACTTGGTATATTGCCAATTGTCCTATATTCGGGAAGAAAAAAGTAAGCTCCAGCGGAGACAACCAGCAGTGCCACCAGCGCACTAGGAATAACTTTGGTAATTCGCTTAAAGCCGTAAATAATAAAGATGGTTAGCAATCCTAAAATGAGATCAACAAAATTGATATTTTGCAAAGCACGTCCCATCACTTTGAGAGACCCTAGAACCCCAGAAGCAGCACTTTTTGCCAAGTTTTTGGACTCTTGAGCGATGGCAGCAGGCGTGATTTCACCAGCCCGTTTGATGGTTTCTTCAAAATCCTTTAACACCAGAATGTCTTCAGCGGCTTCATCTTGCAGTATTTTTTCTAAAATAACCTCTTCTGCTTGAGGATTGAACCCATTGACAAAAGCCATATCTTCCGCAGGATAATAGCCTATCAAGGGAAGCAATTGTGTGACCAATATAATAATACCAATTCCTGTCATAAATCCAGAAACTACGGGATAGGGAATGTAACGAATATATTGTCCAACCCTTAGAAAGCCCAAGCCAATTTGGATCAATCCAGCTAAAATAAACACAAATATAATGGAAGGCAACGCTTGGTTAACATCTCCATTATTGGCAGCAATAATACCAGCAATGACAATCATACTCACTGCTGTCATAGGAGCTGTTGGTCCTGAAATTTGGGTATTGGTTCCACCAAAAAGAGCTGCAAAAAAGCTAATAAAGATGGCTCCATAAAGTCCAGCAGCGGCTCCTAAGCCTGATTGTAAACCGAAAGCCAAAGCAAGGGGCAAGGCTACAATTCCAGCCGTAATTCCACCAAATAAATCGCCTCTAAAATGTGAAAAGTCGAATCCAAATCGCTTCATTTTGTAATATTTTTTAATCTTTACTTCAATGCCGAATGATAAAAAATAATCGTCTGATTTCCAAGTATTAAGATGAAAAAATTGCTATCCATCTAAAACTGCTTAAAAGCAAAGAAAAGGTAAGTTGTTTCAATCGGATTGCTAACAAAGAATGGGAAGATCCATTCGATTGATTTATATCACAGGATTTCTTTCTCTTTATCAATCGGATTGCTTCTCTTTTTCGTGGGTAGCAATCCGATTGAAGCGACCTATTCTTTCTTTATTTTTGTAAAATGGGGTAGCCCAAAAAATAAACAGACCTTTGTAGAAACGATAAGGACGTTATTTTTGTTTATTTTGAATGATAAAAATGACGAAAAATCAGAAAAAATAAACAATCAAAATGTATTGTTATTTTACGATATATTTAGTTCAAAGGTAGGCTGCGAATATCTCCAGTAGGTGTAATGAGGATATATTCTTTGGAAGGTGGAGGCGTGGTAGGTGGTTGGTTGAGTCTTTGGGCTTGCAACATTTTGTCCTCTTGTATTTTTTCGTCTCGTCTAATGCGAATTTTGACCTCATACAATACTTGGATGACTGGCTCGACAATTTGAGGATTGACGACAAAATCAAACTCCTTGTCAATGATGGGTTGGTAGTAAAGAGTCGTTGTTTTATCGGCTACATTGATATTTTTTGCCTTTTTTAAGTTGAGGGAAGAATTGTGGAAGGCTTGGTAGGAATCGTACATTTCGGTAGGATAGAAAACCTTGAAACCATCCGCAACATCTTTGCCATAGACATCCAAGCTATCATCTAATAGCTCTTGATAATCGGCTATTTTTTCTTGTAAAATGATCTTAGAACGTTGTCGAAGCTCCTTCTTTTTGACTTCTAAGTTATCGGAAATATAATCGACTCGAACCAAATCATATATTTCTGAATCGGCACAAAGAGCAATGATTTTATTTAAATAATTGGGGTCTTTAAATTCGATGTGGATGTTCTTTTTGAGTTCAAAACCTTTTGGAATTTCGTTGTAGGTCTTTTTGCTAAATAGCTTCTTTTCGACTTGATATTCGTATACAGGAACAAAGGAAATCATATCAACAAAAAATGTGACATCCTTTTGATTTTTGACGGCATTATCAATTGCGTTTATACGCTCATCCATTAGACTGTTGACTTCTTCCGTACTTTTGCCTACTTGGGTGAGATTAAAGATGGCAACATAGGAATCGGCTTGTACATTGCTCATTCCTTTGACCGTTAAAATGATGTCTCGACTGTTGGAAAAAGGAATGTTGATGTTGTTATCTGAAAATTGGGTTTTTTGTTGGTAGTTGATGTTACCAGATACTTGGGCTTGTAGTGAATGAATACTAATCAATGTTAGCAAGAGAGGTATAATCTTTTTCATGGAGTCTATAGATTTTTTGATAAAACTCTTTGGACTCTTTAAGAAATGAAAAGGTTTAAACTGGAACTAAGAAGGTGTGACCTTTCAAAAATAGCCCCGATAG
>JAHDBB010000633.1 GCA_020630635.1 Chitinophagales bacterium | reverse complement strand
TCCACCACTTATATTTAAACTCGCTGATCCGTTGTTGTCTCCACAAGTGGGATCATTACTGTTTACTGATATACTTGGTCCTGATGTATTGCTTAGTGAGAAACTTTCTGTTGTTTCACAACCATCAGAATCTGTAATGGTAACAGAATAATTTCCTGCATTTAGATTATTGATAAAAGTACTAGAAGAACCTGTACTCCAATCTATCTCGTAAGGTGGATTTCCTCCACTTATATTTAAAGAGGCAGATCCATTATTATCTCCACAAGTTGGATTACTTATATTAACAGAAATATTGAGAGAAATGGAATTACTTAATGAAAAACTCTGTGAAGCAGTACAATCGTTGGCATCTGTAATAGTGACAGAATAATTTCCTGCATCTAAATTATTGATACTGTTACTATTTCCACCATTGCTCCAATCTATATCATAAGGTGCTGTGCCTCCACTTATATTAAGACTTGCTGAACCATTGTTATCTCCACAGGTTGGATCAGTTGTATTGACGGAAATGGATGGTGCAGCAGAATTGCTTAATGAAAAACTTTCTGAAACAGTACAATCATTGGCATCTGTCACATTAACTGTATAATTTCCTGCTGCTAGGTTATTTTCAAAAGTTCCAGAACCTCCACTACTCCAATCTATATCATAAGGAGGTTGACCACCATTGACACTCAAAAAGGCAGAACCATTATCGTCTCCACAAGTCGGGTCAGTTGTATTAATATTAATGTTGGGTCCTGCGGTATTACTCAACGTAAAACTTTGAGTACTGGTACAATCATTGGCATCACTTACTTCTACGGAATAACTTCCTGCTCCCAAACTATTAATGGAAGTTCCCAATTGTCCATTGCTCCAACTAATAGAATAAGGAGGTGTACCTCCACCAACATTGATAGAAGCAGAACCATTATTGTCTCCACAACTAGGGTTATTGGTATTCAATGAAATATTAGGAGAAGTAGTATTGCCCAAAGAAAAACTTTCTGAACTAGAACAATTGTTAGCATCTGTAACCGTCACAGAATAATTACCTGAATTTAAGTTGTTGATACTTGTTGAAGAACTTCCTGTACTCCAATCTATATCATAAGGCGGTGTACCCCCACTAATTCCTACTGAAGCAGAACCATTGCTATCTCCACAAGTAGGATCATCAGTATTTACAAAAATATTGAGTGAAGAAATACTGTCAAAAACAAAATTTTGAGTAGCACTACAATCATTACCATCTGTAACTGTTACAGAATAACTTCCTGAACCTAATCCACTAATTGCAGTCCCTGTTTGTCCTGTACTCCAATTAACCGTATAAGGTGGAGTACCACCATTGATATTCACATTAGCAGAACCATTGTTATCTCCACAAGTTGGACTATTTTGATTTACACTAACAGAGATATTACAAGGAGCTATTGTATTAAAACCACAAGTATTAGGATCTAAAACCAATATTTCATTGGATGCTTCTGAAGAACAATTGTCTCCATCAGTAACATAAACTGAATAAATACCTGTTTGATTGGCTGTAAGGTTAGAAGAGGTGGTATTGGGTAAATCTCCGCCATTGAGTGTCCATTGATAACTAAATCCAGTAGGAAGATTACCACTAGCACTTAATGTATTTCCCAATACATATTCACTTTCAGTACAAATAGCTTTATAAACACAATCTTTGACTGGAATCAACTCTTCAGCATTTCCAATAGCAATGGTTACTTTAACTAACTTTGATTCAGAACCATCTGGACTGCTAATGGTATACAAAAACTCATCTGCTCCTTCACTTGCAAAAGAATTGTACGTAATGGTTGTACCATTTTGAACAGCTTCTCCTTTAAGTGGTAAGATAAGAATGTTTAAAGAGTTAGGATCTACATTGACATCATTTTCCAAGACATCTATGGTTGTAGAAGAAAAGGCTGGCACAATAGCAATATCTTCACAAGGAAAAAAATCACTACCATCGCCATACCTTACTACAGCCTCAACTGTTTGACAATCTGTGCCATCATTGACCGAACAGACCTCATACGTGAAGTTGTCATTAATGGAAGGAAGTTCACTCGGAGTAGGTGTGTAAGTGAAAGTACCATCAGCATTGGGGGTGACAGTACCAAATTGGGGTGGAAACAGTACAGTTAGCGTACTAAAATCGGCATTAAAGTCATTATTGGCTCCATCCACAATGACCGAATTGCCCAAATTATTAGTAGCCGAAAGGGTAGGAGGATTGAGGATAGGACAGTCTTGTGCTGACAGATGGGTAGTCAAAAAGATAGAGAAGAGAAGTAACACTATCTGTCCACACAGAAGTTGTTTTTTTTGCACACATAGCCCAGTCATTACGCCCATATCGGCGCAAAGTTTGCGTAATAGTTGTACCATAATTAGTTGTAAAAGTTAGTTCAAATAAATATTTTTCAAAATGTAATGCTATGTGTTGTTAGGTTAAAATCACGCACTACAAATGGTTTTTCATTGGTTGGGATATTCTATTTGTAACTATGTAGATAAAAGGGAAGACTTTTTATAGCCACAAATATTGTTCCGTAAAACAAAAACTATTACATATATATTGCACAAATATGTAGCAGCCTTTTATTCAAGAACTTTAGGGATATGTATAGATGGTAAAATGAAAAGAGAGGTAAATTGTACAATAGATAGATTGGAGAAACTGTACAATATTGATGGAGGAGGTGTATAACTTATAGGGCAAAGATACGGTTTATCCTGCTAAGTATCAAAAAAAAATCCATATTATCCCAAGCTTTTATTTAATTTCTACAAAATATGCATTTTTTTTGACAAAAAAGACAATTTATATATCATTCTTACTGCTCCTTATTTTTTGATTACAAGCTACTTATATACTTTTTACAATCCAAAATCACTTCACAAATATAACAAATTGTTCCTTTTTAATTTCAGTATATCATATAGTTTTGAGCTATGGTTTTTGTTAGAGTCAATCTTAGAAAAGTCCATAATCGATGATGGCTCAGTTCGTTCTTTTTATTTTTTAGGAGCGAAAGGTTTGGTACTTTGTCGTAACGGAAAGTCCCGCTGTCCGTTCTTATTCGTGTCGCCAACGTTTTTTTGAAGCCAACGCTTCTACACGAATACCACTACCATCGGGGCTAGTTGGAAAGGTCTCTACTTCTTACAAACTTAACTTTATTATAGGTATATACATTGTTGTGATTAAAGGAGTAAAATTTTGCTCATTCTTCTAATTCTCAAAAATTCTGTTCAAAAACTGGCACTAAGAAGTACCTTTCACTTCCACCTAGACCCGATAGCAGCGGTATAAATGCAATGCGCTGGCTGCCTAAAATTGGGCTGCATGCATAAGAGCGTATAGCGGGGAGACCCGTCACGACGAAGCTATACCGTTCTCTCCTAAAAATGTAGATGCCTTGAAATGGGCTATTCTTAATAATTTGCAAAGAAGAAAACTTTTATTTATATTTGTATTTTAAGCAATAACACTAAGCGACCTACCTTTTTATTACTTCCATAAAATCTAATGGAAAGTATCTGCTATCTTAGTAACAAGAAAAAAATAACTTCCGCATTTGGTAATGATCTTTTGATCCAATATTTTGTTAAAAATACTCGTCATAGCCCTGCTATGACTGTGTTTTTCG
>JAHDBB010000034.1 GCA_020630635.1 Chitinophagales bacterium | reverse complement strand
CTAGGTCTAAAGAGGTGTATGTTGCTGTATTGATATTGGGTTTATTATTTAGCAAAACCCTTGCTACTTGATTCTTTGGCATCCATTCACCCCTGCCTGTATTTTCATCAAGTAAAGTAAAGACATCACCCTCATTTGCCCGTTCGTCATTAATTGAAATTTGATTTATTTTCTTTGTAGCTAAATATATATTAGAATAATAGTAATTAGCCCCAGTACCAACAAACCTTGATCCCAATATAATATCTGTGGGCTGAGAAGCTGTTGAACTACCAAGCATATAAATACCATCCTTACTAATATTAACATTCATTAAATTACCCGTACTTGATTGACTTCCTCTTAGTTGAATAAAGCCCTCTTTATTTGTGAATACAGAGGATAAGTCATTTGAATCATCTCTTGTTTGAATCTGTACGGAATTTTGTGTATTGTTAACGATGAATCTTAAAAATCTCCCCGTAGGTTTATTCGCTCTTATTTCCCATTGATGATTATCATTTAAAACATGGCTTAAACTTGGTACAGAAGATGATAAATTCGTATTCATCATATGCGTATCGGTACTTGCTCCTCCTAGACTTGATAGGTCAAACCATCCGCTATTGTTACCATTGATGTCTGTGTATCGTACATACTTATTTGTTGCATCACCTGACGCACCTAATGAGGTCGCATTATTAGTAGGAAATTCGTGACTGGAATTGAAGGTTACTTTATTACTCGAATTACCATCTATGCGAATGGCATCTTTTCCATCTATCGCTATATTATAATAGTTGAAAAATTTTCTATATTGTCTTAAAAACTTATTAGATCCATTTTCGTCGAAAAATTCAAATACACCTCCGTTATTATCGCTATCCACATTATAACTCACATTCGTATTAAGTGCAGCATTATTTGAATAAACAAGTGTATTTCCATTTATGCCGTTACTTTGTATGCCTGTACTGTAATTCCCATTAATAACTCTATTAAATAAAGTTGAGTTAGCTTCTATACTATAATCTGATACATTCTTTAGATTATAAAAATATCCTCCCCAGTCATGTATTCTACTTGCTGATGCAAGTAGATCGGTATTAGCAAAATTTGTATCCCCTCCACTACTAGCATTATTTAAGATATTAATCAATGTTTGATAGAGTGAATTATATGTATTTGTCGTTGGGTCATTTACTTGTAAACTATCAGGTGTAACAGGAACGACTAAACCATTTGTAGTACCATCATTTTGAAAAGATAATAGATCCCCTGCTTTATGATTTTTATAGCCTGTTGAGGTTGTCGAATTTCCTAAGTAAAAGTCGTTTGTAAATACTGAGTAGTCAATCAAAGAGCGACCTAAATAATTATCATTTTCAAGTGTATGTGAAGTAGAACCAAAATAATTCGTTCCAGAATTTTGTTTAAAATCATTATTCCCACTATTTCCAACTTTTACATTTAAGTCTGTATGAGATTCAATGTAAGAATTTCCTGTTTTACTGTTTACGATCCTTAGTCTATCATTAAATATTCCTCCTGTACTATCAATCAACTGGAATTCAGCTTGTGACGGAAAAACCGTATTAGTTTCATTGTTGACAATTGAAAAGTCAGGATTAGCATCAAAATACCCTCCCCCTGCTACACTTAATTTATAAGGTCTACTTGTTTCAATAATGGTATTTTCAATCAATACACCGCCTAAACGCCCTTTTCCATTTTCTACATACAAACCATTTTCTAATAGTGTAGATAAATCAAGTGGATCAGGTGTAATAGTTGTTGTATCTCCAGAAGCGTTAATAAAAATATAATCTCCATTATATAGATAAACTTGGCTAAGTCCATCACCTAAGCCTACCCATTTGTTCCCATTATAAAAATACAATAAACTATCTACATTTTGATAGACAAAAAAGCCTTGTTGTGGCATCGGTACAAATAAAGTATCCGCAACATTGAGTAGTAAAGCTCTATTCCCATGCAGCTCTAAAGAACTACCTAGAGAAAAAGGAATATTGAGGTTTTCATCACCTATTTGCATTTGCCCTTTAAACTCAATGCTATCTAATTTTACTTGTCTTTGAGCCATAAGGCTAAAGGCAAATAAAATTGTAAAGAGAAGGCTTAAAAATCGTTTCATTGTTTTTAAAATTTAAAGTTAAAATCCAAAAATGCTTAGTCGCTGCCCTACTTGAATCGCTGTTGTAAAGGTTATTGTACCCGTAGAACTATCGAAGGTACATTCATCCTGAGCCGTACCGATATGAACGAAAAACCCTTCCAAGAATACTTGAATCGTATTTTTACCAATCAAACCATTATCTTGAATAACTGTTGTCGAAGTAGTAACATCTACATTGATATTGACTACTGAAGTTGAAGTATTAGAATTACCTCTATTGATATAAGCATGAATGATTTGTCCGCCTTGCACTGGATTTCCGTACATGATTATAGTTTTTTGTATAAGTAAATTGCTCCAGCAATAGCGAGCAGTAATAAAGCGAAAAACATAAATGTTGTTGCAGGATCGAAAATTATTTTATTTTCAGTCTGTAAGGCTTTATCTCCTTGTAATATGTCTAAGATTTCACGCATCTTAGCCACCTTGTTGACCTGCATTATTCAAAGCTGCATTCATAGCTTTATTCTTATCTAGCTCATTTTGAACCTTCCAAGCAATTACAGAACCTATAACAATAATTGCTATTGCAAAAGCCATTGTTTTAATATTGATACCCATTTGGATAAAATTTTGATTTAAAAATATATTTCTAAGGAACTCTTAAAAAGTCCAATTTTTCAATTAATAATTGCTCATAATTAGTTGACAGTAAAGAACAACCATTTACGTATGTACTTGCAATATCCTGCCTCAAAGTTGTCTTATAGGCATCTGCATAGACAGAGCAGAAAACAGGAATCAAAACACCCCCTAAATCAAGAATTTCCTTATAAACATTACATCTTTCGTCCTGACTCCAGAATAAATAATTTGTAAGTAAACCCCTTGTCTTTTCAGCTAAAGCCGTAATCCTTTGTCTTTCCTTATTGCTCAATTCTGAACCGCCACGAGGTTGGTGTTTTGTCCAATCAACATTGATGTCATTACCTGTTCTCTTACCTAAAAAGTAAATTGATACAAGCAACAAAAGCACCAAGAAAACAACCCAAAAAGTAGTATTATTTAATATCTTCATGTCAACAATATTCACCAACTTTTACACGGTCAACATCTATCGCTAAATCCGTTTTTAAATAGTCTGAAATTTCTCTTTTAAACGTCCCGATAGACCACCCTTTTAGAGCAATATTATAGCCTTTCATAAATCCCATAATTGCCCTTAAATCTTTATTGTAATCAAAGCCTTGACTTTGTATTCCACTAGCAAAGTCGCCCCAATCTATTTCATCTTCATTATATGCTCCGTGCTGCTCTCTGTACTCTGCAATGTCATCACAAAATGTTCTATCTGCTGCTATTCTCTTTGTGCTTGTATCTTCGCCACTCAAAACGTACCACAATACAAGCACCATCAAAGCGATGACCCACCAATATTTTTTCAGCATTCCCATTTTGTAACTATTTGCGTAGGATAAGAAAAAGAAGAAGTATAATGACTATAGCCCCAACGCCGATTCCAACATATAGAGCCGTATTGTCCTTTTTTTGCTCTGGTAAATGGTAAGGGTAATTTTGACTGTTATTATTCCCCAGAACTGCACCTAATACATTTCCCAAGAAATCAACCCAACCAGAATTGTTACCACCTGATGAAGTTGTAGTATCCCAAGAGCCTTGACCGCACCAATTATTTAATACATTACAATCCTGTGGTGCATTAGGATCTAAATTCTGGATATAACCCGAATTGCGTTGAATTACACCATTCGGATTATATCCATGTAATGACTTTATATATTTCTGTGGATATTCAATAAACATTTTTACACATTATTTTTATGAAAAAATAGAGTGTATTAATATGTTCTATTCCACTCACCCATAATCTTAAAGTTGAAAATCAAACACGTTTCAGCTTCAATGTCTGTAACCAATGTAGTCGATTGGTCAAAAGTATAAGGAAATTCAAAGTAGTCGATAATAGTAGATACCTGTTGCATAGAGTGACGATGCACAGTCGGGTGAACCGTTGCCACAGGAATAGGCAAACCATAATCTAAGCGGTAAGACATCAATTGTAATGGACTAGAAAACTGTGTAACTGATCCTTTTTCAATCTCCAACTGCAAATGAGTAAATTGAATATCAAACCTTGCCAGTCTAGTCAACATATACTGGTAATTATTCGTCAAACCAGTAAGCGTTACACCTGCTGGAAGCGCATTACCTGTTGTTAACTGATAACCACCAGAAGGATCAAGAACAGGAACAGTCAATTTATCTGTCGTTGTGTTCTCAACTTTCAAACTTAAAAAGTTTGAAGTATCTCTAATAGGTTGATTCATCACATTGGCAGGGAAAAACGATGTACGACCACCAATACCTGATTGAGTAGGTAAAACATCATTTCCATTATATACCAAACCTTGCCTGTTACTACTTGTCGGAGTACTACCCCCGTATAAATATCTACGTCTTAGCATCTTTACTTTTTTTCTTTGAATAAAATCTATAGTTATAGATATAAGTTAAAGCAAAAATAAGAATACAAACCACTAAAAAACAATACCTTATATTAAACCTTATTGGTAAAAAATATAGTTACCAATAAGGAAATAGTAACCCCTATACATCAAGCACAACCACTAATAAAAAATATTACTGTAAACAAAAAAGGTAATGCACCATATAGCACACTACCCTTAAAAACTAAAATGAATAATCAGAAATATTTTACACTTCTACCCTTTTAAATAAACCATAATGACCGTTGTTTTTTCTATTCTTTCGTATTAAGTATTCTTTGTTAATTTTCATCTGTACATCTAAAAACAACTCTGGGTTAGAAATCTTTTTTTGTCTATCCCTACCCATTAGCGTTGTTTTTCCAACAAAGCAATATTTAGTATGTGACCACACTCTAGGAGGTAAATCATCTGGAGCATGAACAATAAACCCAATATCCAATCCAAGATGCCTAAAATCCATCAAGAGGTCTCTCAATCCAAGCGTATGATCAACATTGTCACCTATGTACCCCCTACAATCATCAAACAGCACTAAGCCATCTCTAAAATGTTTATGAATTAATTGACAAACATAAGTATATTTCCCTTTATAATATCTCATTGCAAATACTTGATTAACCCTATCTTTTGAAGTTGCCAAGCCCCCTTTATCTAGCCGAACTTCTTTATACCCTCGCCAAATCTCTGGCATACCTGATTGAGTAACTATCAATGTACGTTGCTTGGATTTCTGGATTATCTTACTAGCAAAGGTTGATTTTCCTGTGCCATTTGTACCCATTACCGAAAATATGAAAGGTTGTCTCTTTGACATTATTAAAATCGTCTATTAATTTTTTGTTCCTTGCCTGTATCGCTACTTGTAGTTCGTTTTATGTCCTTTGCTTTACTATCATTCATTGCCATTCTACCAACATATAATGAAGAACCTACCAAGCCCATTGCAATAATAATTTCAGGTGCAGCTTTCAAATTGTATTTCGTGACAACTCTAGCCCCTGCCTGTACCATATAATGATCCTTCCCTATGTCCTTATAAAACAAGTATTTTTCTTTTTCTTCACCACTATACATTGAAGCGACCACCGCCCTTGTTTCGTCAACAAACTTCAACAGCATTATAAAAATTTCAGCATTAGAAGCATCAACGTCTGGCAATGGTGATGTTTCTGCATCATTATCCTCCGTTAAGTCCTCATAATCTGCATAGGCACTTTCGCTTGCTTTCTCTTTTTCCTGTGAAAATTCGTCATTAAAATCATCGATCTCACTTTCTCCATCAAAAAGCCCAAAGCTGACATTCTCATTTACTTGTTCCTTTTCATCCAGTACAGCGTCCTGTATTTCCTTTTTCCTAGCCATTATTTATTGTTTTTGTTCTGGCAACGCTTTTTGTTCCACCGTCACACCGTTGATAATATCAATAATAAATTTTCTAAATCTCGTTGGCTGCTCTATACTCGAAATTAATAAACCGCCCTCAACTTTCTTGCCTGCCACAAGAAAAACAACCAGCACATCTTCACCTTTCATATTCTCGACATCCATAAAGACACCTACTTTCTCATAACCCTCTGGCAACTTTGTACCCTGTAACCCTAAAAGAGCATCAATGATTAGCTTTTCAATAAACCCTGTATTTTCAGCAATAATAACTTTTGCCTTATCAGAGCCACCAACGGCACTTAAAACAGCCTTAAAGAAGAAATTTCCTACCATTTACAATAAAATTATGAAGTGATTGCTTGAAATTCATCTGTAGTTGTATAAACATTACAAGAGTAATGCTTTATAAATTTAAGTTCTTTTGAAAGCTGATTAACCTTAACCATCCTGTCAAGTTTAGCCCTTATACGAATCCTTAAATTCGCCTTTTCTCTCTTGTCCATATCCTCAATATCCATAACGCTCATAATAGAACTTATGGTTACTTCTTTTTTTTCTTGCTCTAATAGCTTGATTTTCAGTATAATTTCAAGAAAAAGGCGAGTATTATAAAAATTATCTTGCATCACCACAAAATTAAATAATTATTTGATAGTAAACAAGTTAAAACACTTTGATTAAAGTAAAAATTTAAGTATATTTGCATTAATAACTGAAAATCAATATTTTATGAGTTTTAAAAGTATAGAAGCAAGTGAAAGCAAGAAAAGATATGACATTATCTATGAAAAAAGCGACTTCTGGAGTTTTAATGACCCCGTAAGGTACAATATTAGGCTGCTTAATAGGTATGAACTTTCAGAAGATGAAGCAAGAAAAATAGTTGAAACAACAATCAACAATCAAGAAAACTGGAAGACAACAAAAAGAGGGAATAAAAGCTATAGGATAGAAAAGTACAATCAACTCTCAATACTAATTACAGAGGCAGAATTTAAAGCCAAAAACAAGAAAAATGACAAGAAAAATAACGGAACACCTACAGACAACGAACAAGAAAATAAGACTGGTAATACAGACATCGTCAACGCTGACACTAACAAAAGGGAATCTAATTACAAGAATAATTAGCAAAGACTTAAAAACAGACGCACCAGACTTAATACTTATAGCAGATAGCAATTATATGCTACAAGGAAAAGTAATCACAGAGCATTTCAATAATGAGAAAAAAGGAGTGTTTGAAAATTCAATATTACAATTGCAAAGCTGCATTGAACTAGAAGAATCTATTGATATTACATACACGGAAATCGCAAGGCTAAAAAAACAATAACACTAAAATCAAAAGACATGGAAAAAATGCACTACAAACAAGTAGCAGAAGATTTTAAAAGAAACCATGACTATCTGTTCTTTGTAAATGAAACGAATAAGACAAAAGAAAGTGAAATTTCTTTATTGTTTGAGCAAGTTGAAAGCACAAAAGGAGATGGCATTTATCAAGAAGGTGTCTATAATGTTTTCTTACAAAATAAAAAAGTTTCATTAGGGATGAGACTAGGACATCTTTTTAAAGGTGCGGACAAGTATTTTGATAGTGGACTACCAACAAGAATAACGATTATCACAGGAGGTAAAAGGTTGCAAGTTAGAGACATTTTTAGGAGTACAGACACTATATCAAGAATATTTGAACAAGGTGTATTTCATTATGAAGAAAAGTCAAGAGAGTACAATATAAAAGAGGAAAGAAGTGAAAAAAAAGGAAGTCAAAACACTACAGATAATTTTGCTGTACTGAAAGAAAGCCTAATAGAGCCTAAAATAATACAACACGCAAACAACACTTACTTAGTTGGGAAAAACAAGAAAGATGAACTAGAAGCATACCGAAAGGATGGAACACAACTAAAAAAAGGTACATACACTAGCTTGATACTTGAAAAATATTTAGATTTTTTAAGTAAAAAATAAGAAATGGCAAATTTTGATATTGCTGCTGAAATCGTACTAGACCATGAAGGCGAATACAACAGCATAAAAGAGGATAGAGGTAACTATGTATGTAGTGACTTAGGCTGGGTAAAAGTAACGAGCTATCCTTTTTCTTGTAAGGACAGAAGTACACCACGCTTTGTAGGTACTATGCGAGGGATAGCAGCACCAAATTTAGCGAAGTGGCTTGGACGTATGCCTACGGCATCAGAAATGCGAGCATTAACTGAAAATACTGCCAGACAAATATATAAGGCTTGGTTTTGGGATAATATTCTTGCAGACAGAATAAACAGCCAAGAATTAGCAAACCTTTTCTTTGATGCTAAAGTAAATCAAACAGGATATTCTGTATATGAAATGCAAAGAGCTTGTAATGACTTAGGTAGCATACTTGTGGTAGATGGTGTAGTAGGCAGCAAAACAATAGCTGCAATAAATTCACATGATTACAGAAAGCTACACGACCAATACAAAGAACGTAGAAGGCTTAAATATTATGAACAAGTGGAAAAGTACCCAAGCCAAGAAAAATTCCTTAGAACTTGGTTAAATCGCTTAGACTCTTTCCTTAATCTATATGTGCCTAATACAACAGGAAACACCCCTAAACCGCCTGTACCAATAAAGGAGACTACCTTTGAACCAAACTGGAGGAATATTATTATTCTCGTCTTACTTGCTCTAATAGCGTTATTATGGTTTTTATACAAAAAAAAGATACTATGAGACTAATTAAAACAAGGGCAAAATTGCCTAAATCAGAAACAAGGGTAGGTATAAGTCGGCACGACAAAGTACTAGGACGTGCAATGACAAGAAAAGATATGCTAAAATATGCTGAAAAGATAGGGGTAAAAAAAGCATATAAGAAGTCCATGACTACAATAAAAAAGTATCAAGATATTGGTGTGCCTTCTTTCCGTTCAAGAATAGACAAATACTATCTTGACTTTCCTATCCTAAAAGTGTATGAGAAGCTAAGAAAAGGTAAAGCACTTCCCAAGAATTACTTGTTCTTTGACCATCATTTTATATTGAAAAAATACAGAATGAAACGTATTGAATATGGGAACTGGACAAACCAAGAAGACCGCTTTAATTATACTTGCTCATTGGGGCTTGCCTTTGTTGATTTGAAAAGTATCTTAGGTTTCAATGACAAAGCAATGGGCTTGCACGGACTATTTGGAGTTTCCTTTGGTGCTAGAGGTGCTGCAAGGTCTTTAGCACACTTTGAGCCTGATACGTGGATTATCAATATTACTCGCTATAAAGAAGACCCTGCCTTTAAATGGATAAAATCAGGATTGGTAATAAACAGGACACCAAAACTTGCAAGACAATTAACAACGGGCGGTGTAGGTTCATTTGCACATGAATACGGTCACGCAATAGACTACTTTGCAGGGGCTTATATTGATAAGAATAGTTCTTATTTCTCATTATCGAGAGGAGATAGTACAAGTACAACAATTGATGAAGTACTGGCAAGAAAAAAGACACCAAGAGGCTTGATGGAACTTTTACTGAAGAAAATAATTTGGAAAAATAAAGACACTCATTCAAGTTTTTACAAAAGGTTATTAAAAACATTGAAAGAAACAAGTGCAGGGGATTACTGGAAGCGTAGAAATGAACTATTTGCAAGAATATTTGAACAGTACATAGGTTATAAGCTAAAGCAGAAAAAGCAATATAACTATTTCCTATCTAAACCGAAGTATAGTGAAGATTTTTATATGAAGGAAAGTGAATTAAAAGGGATAGTACCAACTATGGATAAACTGATAAGTGCTATACGTCAAGTGATAAATAAATAAGATTTTGTTTTTTGGTTTTCTAATTAGGGTTAACATTGAGCCTTGCCAATACTGGCAGGGCTTTTTAATGCTTTTGTCTCAACGTGTCTCAACGTGTCTCAACTTTAAAAAAAAGAAGTTGAGACATTGTAATAAATTGAAAGTTAATTATTTAAGTATAGTTGTCTCAATGTCTCAACTTAATTTACTTAAAACAATAAAATATTATTATAGATACTCTATATAAGGAAAACGGTGTTTTTCTGGAGACAAGCATAAAAAAAGCCCCTGTACTTATGTTTTAGTACAGGGGCTTTTATAGCTAAAACAATCTTTCTAGGAATCAACTACTGGCTGGTCATATCGACTTACATTTTCAAATAATCCTTGTAGTAGAATGACCATCGCTGTGTGGTATGTTTCGCTTCTCTTTCCTGTATAGTGTACTTCTTGGGTGTAGTGCATTAAGAGGTCAAAAATTAAAGACTGGGCTTTACTTCTTCCTCCTACTTCTCTTACTAAATCAGAAAAACTTAATGGTCGATTGGAGGGAAAAAAACCGTCGGTGTAATAATCTTCTTCTTTTGTCATGGCGGTGATGTTAAAAATTAAATAAAAAAAGGCAGAATCCCACATCACCGCCAAGTGCTTAACATCAAGGGAAACCCCAGAGAGGTCGGGAAACTGCCTATATCTTTTTAGACCAAACTTGTAAAGTGAAACTTTTGTTTCCCTTGTATTGTCAATCTTTGGCGGTGATGACAACACAAATATAGGGAAAAGTTTTGGATTAAGTCAAGTTATTGTTCGTCTGGAGTATCTAACATTAAGTCTGTTTGATGTTGTAATGTCTTGCTAATACGCCTTTTTGCTTGATTAATTTCCGTTTTTAACTTTTGTATTTCATTGTAATTTGGATCGTCCTTATATTCTGCTTCTAATGCTCTCATTCTCTTTATCCGTTTTGCATTTTCGCTTAATTCTTTAGATTGCCTTTGGGCATATCCGAATAAAATGTACTCTATTTTTTGGAGCATCCATACTTGAAAATCAGGATTAAGCCATCCTGCAAAATCTAAAGCTAAAATGCGGTGCATATATGTTCCTTTTTTCTGTATAGATGAGTAAACCATAGAAAAGTCGTCTTTGATATTCGGCAGATCAGCCGAATTAACAAGCGTTTTCCTTATAGCGATAATTAGTTTTTTTGTACGTTCTAGCCGCAAATAGTCCTTTGGCTCAGTTCCAAATTTTTTAGCCAATGCAGTAGCGTCAATCATTAAGTTATCTTTATGTTCAAAAAACACAGGCATATCTTCAAATAAGTATTGTAGTTGAAAGTCTTTTTTAGGTTTCATAATTATAGATTTTGTTGTGATTAAATAGTATGAGAGAATGTTGGGTGAGTCAAGTTTTACAATCTACTTACATACCTTTTCAATTCTGATTGGTAGGCTTTTCTTTCATTTTCTTCTATGTCCTTTAGTTCGGCATATAGTGAACTGTCAAATACAGAATGAATTGCATCTTCACACATTTTTTGTAATTCTGTAGGTTCTACAGCGTCCAATTCTACTTGTCCTAATCCATCCCAGCTTGCCGTTCTTGAATCTGTGCTTTTGGCAGGGGCAGGGGGTAAGTTCCAGCGTATGACTTGTTCTTTTAGTAGAGCAATCCTTCTTACTTCAATCTCTTGTACACCTAATTGAATCAAGTTGTCTTCTATACTTCTTGGTATATCTTCACCACTAGGATCGTAATCTCCAAAGTATAAAATGATTGGTTTTTTACCATTGCTTGTTGCTTCTTTGAATCTGTCTGCTGCTTCATTTAGGAATGTCAAAGACGGATAACCTTTGCACGCTCCTAGTGCTATGTCATTCATTATGCAAGGTGTTTGAAATACGCCTTGTAATGCTTTTTTTTCTATGAAAACTTCGGGGTAATATGGTTGGTTTTCCCATCTGTTTTTTTTGTAGCTTTTCATCCATGCGACCACTTGTTCTTTTGCGGTGTCTATCTTTTCGTCTAGGTTAGTTTCTTCGGATTCCGTAAATCCTAGCATTTTGCGGTCATGGTCGCTAAATGTATCAAAATCTACAATTCCATCCCATCTAACTTTAATCATCGCTGCAACTACCCTTTTATAATGTCTTTGGCTGTTTGTCATTCCTCTAGCAACTAGCCTATAGTGCAACCCCCTTAGTGTAAGAACTCCTTTCGCATAGTTGCTTATTTCTTCTAGTGCATTTTCTATTATCCATTTTCTTGTATAAATGTCCTTCATTTTTTTTATTTTAAATGCTTGTTAATTAATTCATTTTCTTTTTCTAGCTGCTGTTTTTGTAGGCTTTCTTGGCGTTGGTCGTATCTGCCTATGATATAGCCAAACATTGTTGATCCTACTATTGCAAGGTATAGGGTAAATCCTTCCATTATAGTTTTTTGATGATGTCAAAAAGAATAGTGTATTTGTAGCCTTCTTTTATTTTCAATTCTTCGTTGTAGGTGTTGTTTATTTCTATGCTTTTTACTTCTTTTAATAGCACTTCAAAACCTCTTAGCTTTAGTGTCAATCCTTTTGGTTGAACCTCCTTATTATCCATGATTAGTTGTATGTAATTTTGTTCACTTTCAGGATTGTTCTTGTCGTTGAAGTGGTAATAGAGAAGCACAGCCCCTTGTGCTTCTATTATGATTTCTTTTTGCTTCCCGTTGGATTGCTTTTGGTAGGCTTTGTGTTCTCCTTTTTTAGCACTATATCCTAATCTTATAGGAAGCTGTGTTGTATCGTTTTTAGTCATGGTATTAGTCTTTTTAAAATGGTAAATTATTTTGCTGCATTTTTTGGTCATAGGTTGGAGTGTCACTTGGTTCAATAGGTACACATTTGTACACCCATTTTTTGAATTTATTTCCTTCGCCAAATCTTACATTTACACGCTCGAAACCTATTTTTTTAAGTGCTTCACCTACTTTTTTAGGTCTTACCGTGTCTTTTGTGTGTATCTCCAGTTTTTGCTTAATTTCGGTATTGGTTAAGTATTTGAATGTCTTGTCTTGCAGTTCGTCTTTTCGTGGTAATCGGAAGTATTTATTGACCAATTCAAACTCTAGTGTTTGCACTTCAAATTGTTCGTTATTGCGTTGCAAGTCTGCTTCTTCTTCTTTAGTCAACCAATACTGCCAACCGTCCTTAAATAGTTTTACAGCTTGTGCGTAAATCTGATCAAGGTTTATGTCGTCAAGTGCGTTATAATCAATGTGTGTAACTTCTAAGGCAAGAAAGCGACGGCTACCTGTACTATCATACAAGAATGATACATCGTTACAAGTGGCTGCAAAACTGGCAATTCTAGGTCTTATCTCGTCAAAAAGCGCATAAGGTCGCCTAGTTTTTACTATTGGATTTGTAATGAAGCCTTTAAAGGCATTTACTTTTGCTTTGCTTATATCATCGAAGTAGTCGTCAAGGTTAATAAGTAAACATTCGGCTGTTCTAATTAAATCGTCCTTACTTTCTGGGTCGATTTTATTTTCATAGTAGTATTGCGATAAATCATCTGGTATGATTTTTCTTAACCAAGTTGATTTCCCTATTCCTTGTCCGCCTGCTAAGATTAAGCATAAATGATTGGTACACCTTGTTGTGATGTAACAGTTAGCAACCATGCCTGTGAACCATTTTTTGAAGAAGTACACAAATTTTTCGTGTCCAATGGTGGTTTTCATTGTTTTGCACAGTTCATCAATGTAGTCTTTACCTTTGTCATGGCTTAGGTTGTTAAAGTAGCTTAGAATTGGGTTGCATTTTTCGGTAAAGTCAGAGTTTAACGTTTCTTTTATAAAATTCCTTGTTGCAGATATTCCATTTTGCCTCATACGTCGAAGAATGCTGTTTAATTCAAAATCTTCTATTGCTCTGAATTTGTCGTCTTTGTCTATTTCTCTTGCTTCTGTTCTGCAAGTGACTGTGTTGTATCTAAAGTCATAGGAATAATTCAAAAAGTCTTCTATCATTTGTACTTTCTGAATCAATGACGGCTTTTTGCGTTGCTTGTTTTGTTCCTTTTTAGTGCCGTTTTCTTCCTTCTTTTTTGGCATTTTTACAGGCTCGTATTTTGTCATAATGAAAAATCCTTTAAAGTCATAAACTGAACTAACTCTGGGTTTTTACCTAATGTGTAAAGCCACTTTTTAAGTTTCATGTTTTCTTGCTCCAGTAATCTTACTTTTCCGCTTTGGCTCTCCTGTTCGTTGCATCCGTAGATTTGCTTGTACTCAAATATTTCGTCAAGCAATTCAAAGACACTATTTTCAAATCTATTGCATATCGAAAGTTGTGTATTGACCTTGTTTATGTACCCTTGTTTAGCCTTTTCAGACTGTGCATATCTTACAAGGTTGTTACGTTCCATTTCTTGCATTTTTTCAAACGCTTTGTGTGCCTTTTCAAACTTCCTTAACTTGTCATCTATGATGTTGTTTAGTGACATACATTTAAGTTTAAATACTAGGGCTTTGATAGCCGTTTCTATGGTTTGCAATTCGGCAGTTATCGCTACAGAATATTTTATTCTTTCGTTTTGATTGAAACGGTTTGTTGCAATGCTTACACTCTTTTACTTTAGCGTTACGCTTGTCGTTACCTTTGCCGTTACGCTTATCGTTACACGTTGTATCAGTAACGCTATCTGCTAGGGTAGGGGCTATTTTTAATTTTGATAAAACGTTGAAAAAGAAAGCTATTGAAAGGCATATTATAGAGAAATAGAACGAATTGGTAATAATATCTTTTGCGTACTGCTTCGCTCCCACTCTATCGTTAATCTTGTTGTTTGCTGTTTGTTGTAACGCTAATGTAACGCTATCTCTTTTCGTGTAAATAGCGTTCTTGGCGTTGTTGAAGTCTTGGTATAGATTTGATAAGGTTACTATTTTATTGTCTGTGTTAGACTGAATCTGTGACCGCTTTTTACGTGCTTCTCTGTTGATAGAAGTTGTATAGTCTTTTTGCTCAACAAAGGCTCTGTCTTTGTATTCTTGTATTTTTTGGCTACTGTGTTTATTGATTTTTATTTCTTTGACTAGGTGTTGCTTTTCTATTGCGGTGCTATCGCTTTTATATTTGTTTTGTAGTAGTTGTAATTCTGTATATAGTGATTGTAATTCCCTGTCTGTTGCTGCTTGTTGTGTCTGTGTTATCTGCTTGGCTTCTTGCTCAATATTATACTTGTTGTCAACATAACTTTCTATTCCTTCAAGGCTAATTTGGATTGATACATTTTGGATAAATAAAAGTGAAGCTGCTCCAGCTATTAAGAAAGGTATTATAAATGATACATCTTTGAATATTCGTACCAAACAGAACATTGTAAAGTATATCAATAAGGCTGAAATACTTTCTATTGAAATAACACCAACTGCTGCTGCAAATAAGGCTTGACCATAGTTGCCTGTTATTTTATAAAACACATTATACAGGCTATACCCTTCTGTTATTCCAGATATTGACACCGCAACGATTGAAATAAGAATAGTTACTATGAATATTTGCTTTGCGAATTGTATAAGTGTATTAGTCATTTCTTAATTTGCTTGGTTTTGAATTTCTTGCCTTTGTATTTTACTTGCCATTCAAACACATCTTTTCTTGGTTGTGACTTGGGTTTTAGTGTTGCTTTGTATGCTGCCTTTCTCTTGTTATAATCTTCCCCGTATCGCTGTCCTAGTGGCTTATATTCTTGTTCGTATTTGATTTTTTGTGTAGGAACATTTTTAAGTGGTTTTTCATGTTCAAACTCATGGAACATAAAGAATCGAATCCAGAGCAGAAACAGGCATAGTAAAGAGTAGAATAAGAAACATAAAACATCCTTGTTCCACGCTGCTTGATATGCTTCAATTTCATCTGGTGTCATTTGATATTTTTATAGTATCGTTGATTGCGTATAGAAGAAATATTAATATCAGTAGCTTTATCATTTGTTTAGATTTATGAAGTCTAGTTCCTTTACTTTGATACTTCTGTGATTGATGATTATGGTGTCAGTTATTTTTACTTCGTATAGCTTATTTCCCGTTAGTATGTGTATTGTTCCTTCTGGGGTTTTTCTCTTTGATATTTCTGCAAGTATTTTCTTTTTTAGTCTGCTTTCAGTTGCAGTTATTTTTGATATTTTCTTGCTTGCTGCTTCATGCTCCTTTTGATTCCTAATGAATTGTTTTAGTAGTGATTTCATTTTGTTTGATTTTTTGGTGCAAGTGCCCAATATCCTTGTGCGTCGCTCATTTCCTGATCTTCTTCTAGTTGTATTTCTTTTTGTATTCTGTCTAGTTCTTCTTTTTCTATTAGTGCTTTTGTGTATAGCCACTCGTAAAAATTTATTCCTTCGGGGTGCTGGGAGAGTCTATCTATTATTTCAAACTCACTTCCGTACATTTTGAATAGGATGAAAATAATTGCCTTGTCTAGGTTTAGTTGTTTTACTCTCATTCTTGTTTTTGTTTTAAAAATAGCGACGGCAACATGAAGAAACCGTCGCTTTGACATTAAAGAATCAACTTAATTTAAACAGCTTCTTTATAGGTTTGCCAGCTTGTGTGTAGCTGCTGATCTAATTATTCTCATTTGCTCTATGTGGAAGTTTCTAATTCTTATAAGGCATGCTATAAATTCATCTTCCATTCCTGCTGCTTTGTATGTTTTTGTAAACTCACTTGTATTAAGTTCATGGAATTCCTTTTGTTCTAGTGTTCCTATGATTGTTCTTAGTGCCTGTTCTTGTTCTATTTTATTTCTTTGTTGTGTTGAAAGACTTGATGACATGATTTTTTATTTAGTTGTTTGATAAAATTTGCTTTATTTCTTGGTATGCGTTGAGTTCTCCAACGGCTAAACTTAGTGCAGGGTCGAACTTTGATTTAAAGAATTTCTCACTATGTAGGATTCTCCTTTTCAACGACGATATTTTGTCGTCTACTTTTGCTAACGGGGGGTGTTGCTGTCTCATAAATGTTTTTATTGTTGTTAATAATAGATTCCTTTTTGAATCCGAAAAACTCATTAATTGCCTTTAGTTGTATTGGCGAGAGATTTAAATTATTATTGCTTGCTTTAGCATTGATGTAATGCTTAAACATTCTAGCTTTCATACCTATGAGTGAAGCAAGTTTATCTATAATTCTCTTTTCGTCTCTGGAGGGAATTACATCTTTGATGATGTATAAATGATACTTTCTTTCAGTCTGAAACTTGGAGCGTTCAGCTATCAAAAGTTTTTCGGTTTCCGTTAACGTGTAGCTGTTAACGTTTCTTTCACTTTTTAACTGTTTTGTGTTCCCGTTAGATTGCATATATTTGTAATGATTGTAAAAACTTGTAACAAATATAGGGTATTTAAAATAACAAATGCAACTTTTTAGGGATTTTTAATCCTTTAAATTTCAAATATGGGTATTAATAGGGAGTTAATAGGATTGAATATCAATTATTTAGAGCGTCAAAAAAAAACCTCTAAAAATGAACTTGCTGATTTTTTGAATAAAAATCGTAATACTGTTGGTAAGTATAGGCGAGGGGAAATATTGATACCTTTAGATGTATTGTCTGGTATTTGTGATTTTTTTGATGTTGACCTAAATAGTATTGTTCATAAAGAATTGTATAAAGGTGAAAGTGCCGAAAGTGCAAGTAGTGAGGAGGTCAAGGCGTTGAGAGAAGAAGTACAGAGACTTAGTGCTGAATTGTCAAAAGTGAAAGATAAGTATATTAGGTTACTAGAAAATTCTAAGGGGGTAGATGACATTGTAGAAGAATCAAAGACGGTAAAGAAATAATAAATTCATTATATGAAATCGGTAGGAAGTCAAAAAGAACACTTCGACGAAATCGAAAAGCGGATGCAAGAGATTGAGAAATTAGAGAAGAGAAAAGGGGTAGAAGAGATTTTGAAGGAAGTTCCAACAAGGAAAAAGTAATAAAATTGTTAAAGAAGTAGTTTTAAAGTTCACAAAATTTTACATTTAGAAACAAATTATTTTATATTTACAATATTGTTTGAAACAATTATTTTTAAATCTGCTTCTAAACGGTATTATGAGAAACTTAAAAACAACCACCGAAGTCGCAATAAGAGTGCAATACTTTAGAAATAAGATTAACTTTTTTAGAGTAAAAATGGAACTTCACAAAGATGATTTAGAATTACTTTCTTTTTATAGAAAAGCTGCGGATCGTGTTATTGATGATTACGAATACTTCTTGAAATCGCTACCATAAAAAGTTGTCTATGGAAGTGTAGACAAAACATTTGAAAAATCTTATTTAATTAACTAAGAGACAAGGTTATATAAAAAGGATTTGTTAATCCGTCCATCACCACTACTTTCCTTAAATGAATTGATAATCAACCACTTGTGTTATTAATTTTTTGATCGCCGACAAATACCCCTGTCGGGGGCAAATTTCAAAGCAACATATTCTGTTATATCGGCAAGTAATTTGAGATATGGCAGAACAAAAAAAATTTTGTTTCCAACCAAAAGAGAATATTAATTCCCCTTACAAGTACACTATTTATACAGCTAATGGAGATATTTCTAAAGAATGGTTTATCAATTATGTTGATGAAGCAGGAAAAAGGTGTAGAAAATATGGAAAAGGCTTAAATTCAATAGATGATCCCCATCTAAGATTATTAGCACTTAAAAAAGTTTACCGAGAATTAGTAAAGGAACATATCAATAAAGCAAAGGAAGAACTGACGGGAATAAAACTAAAATTGCAATTAGTATTAGACAAACATTGCTATGATCTAAAGAAAAAAACTGCAAAAACTTATAATTCCCATCTACGTTGCTTTTTACACTTTCTAGATAAAAAGAAGGTTAATAGGAATAATGTAGAGTCCTTCTTTGAATATTTAAGGAAAGAAAGAAGCAAAACCACAAGGAACGGTTATTATACTACGCTTCAATTTCTATTTAACAAGATAGGTAGAAATGATTTAATGAAGAATGTAGAAAAGTCTAAGCGAGTTTTTACAGAACCTTACAAGTTATATCAGCCATATCATATCGAGAAGATAAAAAATTATATGCTTGAACATGATCCCGAATTGTGGCTTTATGTGCGATTTATCTACTATTGTGCATTAAGACCTGACAATGAACTTTTAGGTTTACGAGTACAAGATTTGAATTTTAGTGATTGGACAGTAAGAGTTTCAAATAAAATTGCAAAGAATAATAGGCAGCGTATAGCCTCCATTCCTTTAGTGTTTAGAGGTGATGTAATGGTTCAATTTTATGATAAATATCCTGGAGAATTTTTATTTCCTAGTCATAAGGATCGAAGCAAAAGAGGAGAATATAAAAGAGTTTATGATAGACATAGAAAAGTATTAAAGGCTTTATCTTTTCCAAATGGTTACTGTGTTTATTCGTGGAGATATACAGGAGCAGTAATGGCGGCAAAAGCAGGAGTTCCTTTGAATCAAATCAAGGAACAATTTGATCACCATTCATTAGATCAGTTGTATGGTTATATGCGTCAAGCTGGCTTTATAGATAGAGATTTATTGGTTAATAAGTTTCCCGAAATATAAACCTCAAGCATCTACTTTTTAAGTGTTGTCCTCCTGATGGGAGCAGCTCACCACTTCATTTTATGCGATACTTCAGAAAAAAGTCCTTACAAAATGATATTGCAAGGACTTTTTTATTTGACAATTTAATACCCAATGAATGACTAAAAAGAAGGATGAGCTTCTTTATCTCCATCAGGATTTTTATTTAGGTATCTGTTGGTATGGCTGCCAATGGTACTACCAATAACTAAAAGAATAGTATTGACCCACCCTTGCCATTCTTGCACAATAGGCGAAACTTCAAAAACACCTAAATCTACGCCTTTAGTTAAGATATACTGTATAGCAAGTAATACAAGTACAATAATTGCCCAGAGCGTTGGATTCTTGGCTTTAAATGTGTCCAAAAAGGCTGCTAATTTGCGTGTGATAAAATCCATAAATATTTAATTTTTAGCGTTAATTTCTGATTGATTGTTGGCTTTTTCCATCTGTTCCGTTGTTAACTTTTCTTGCTTCAATTTTTCATCTAATATTTTTTCTTTTCTATTCCTTTCTCGGATATAAAAGAAATAGAAAGCTATAAAAGTGAGTAAGCCTGTTAATGTATTGAAATGTTCAAGTATCCATGACAAGCCCATACCCATAAAACCGATTAGGTCTATTCGTCCAATTAATTGTGTGGTATTCATGTGTGTATATTTATCCATGCTATTTATTTTTTATCCATGCCACTACTACAATTGCAATCAGAAGTAATAGAATGATGTATAAAAAAGTATTGTCCTTTTTATCTTGGAAATCTTCATATTCTAGCCAATGGGGAAGCTGACTATACTCCAAAGCCTTTTGTTGTTGTTGGGTTTGAAATATACCTATAATACCTCCAAAAATATTTCCTACTGCATTTGCGATTGCACTAACAGGATCCATGTTCTCTATTTTTTGAATATGAAGTAAATAAAGATTAAAAACAGAATAGCAGCTATGAACATCAAATTCCTACGTCTTTCTAATTCACTTCCATCATTCCTATCATCTTTTAAACTATCCAAATCAATATCATCATTAGGACACATATCATAGCCATACGCCAATAAAAGACCTTCGGGATCATACATACACAATTTATTAAGATACTGCTGTGGTGTTATATTTTTATCCGCACTACAAGCAGCTTTACACCCTTCCCTTATAGCGATATTACTAGGAAAAAAAGCATCACATCTTTTTTTACACTTGCATTTTTTACCCAAACAAATATCGAATAAGCCCATAATTAACGTTTTTTCTTTTTAGTTTTTTTCTTCGCTTTTACGATACGCCCTCCCTTGCTGTACCGATAGCCTTTCCGCAGCTTTCCCGATCTAGTTAGTCCAGGATGCTGTTTACATTTAATTTTCCTAGTCATAGTATGTTATTTTTTGTAAAATTTGAAGTAGTATATACTTGCTGCAATTAGCAGTAAAAGCAATAAAATGACCCACCAATTTTTTCTTAACCAACATTCCCAATTGTACTTTGTGGGTAAGAAATAGAAGATTGATAATTTGGGGCTTGATGGTTCTATAGTTCTAATCTTGTTCTCTATATCCTTTAAATCAAAATTACAATCTATTTGGTCTAGTAGCTTTCCCTTTGAAATAAAAATTTCTTCTCCTATGCTTCCATCGTCAAATTCAACTTGCCTCAAAGCTGAAACTGCTTCATAAAAACTAACTTTAGGCTGCTGATTGGTTTCAATTACATTAAAAACAGATTCACTAATTACTCCTTCATCTCTTAGCTTATCTTCTATTTTGAGTAAACTATTTTTATCAGGATAGTTAGGCGTCCTAAAATATTCTATATAAAGTTTCTTAACCATTCTTTTTAAAGATTAAAAACAGAATGAATAATAAAGCCAAGACTAGCGGAATACTCCAAGCATATTTTTGAAACCAACCTTTTTCATTTTGTTCTGAAGCATCGCTATTAGTATTGGTACTTGAGGTGCTGTCTTCTTCGTTTTCTGCTATTGCATTATTTAGTATATCTGTTACCCATGCTTGATCTGCTCCATCCTTAGCAGCTACAACACTACCTCTTTCCATGAAAATGACAATTGGAACAAACATACTTCCATTAGGGAAAGTCTCTCTCCAAAGGGCTTCAAAATTTGGTTTATCCCGTTCCCAATCGTACATCTGTACAGAAAGATTTTCAAAGTCATCCTCTAACGTTGCTATAAATGGTTTAAGCCGTTCACAAGGAGGACAAGCACGAGAGCCGACATATACTAATATGTATTCCATAGTTTATAAGGATAGGTTTATTTTAAAAAAGCGGACTGGTGTAGTCCGCTTCTTGTAATAAAAATTTAAATATGAATAAACAGAACTACTAAAGCCTATCAAAACATTCTTGAATACATACGTCGCTCACTTTCGGTACTTGTTTCATCAGGTTCACAAGTACATTTATTTTTTACATACTTCTTATATTCTCTATGTTTTTGCCATTGTAAGGCTAAACCTAGTATCATAATAGCGATAATAATTAGTGTTGTTGTTTTAGTAAAGCTCATCTTTTAATAGATTTTATAAAGATTTAGATTAATTATTCAGTAGTCCATGAACAATTACATATTAACTGTTGCCGTTTCGGTCGTAGTACCATCAGTTGTAGTAATAGTAATTTCCCAAGTATTGACCCCTGCGATTGTTGTTCCTGATGCTGTAATTATGCCCGTAGTATTATCAAAATTGAATGCGACTACTACCCCATTAAATTTTACAGTTATTTCCCATGCGCTTGTCACATTAGTAGTATTTGCGACTAAATCGCTATCACTTCCTACTCCTGAAGGGTTTAGTACTGTTCCTGCTGGTTTAGAAGCAGACACTATCTCTACTGTTGGAGCAGTATCTAAAGGATCATCAGGATTATCATAAGCAGCATGATTCTCTAGATTATTTTTGAAATAAGCGGTTCTCTCTCCGTTTATATTTCTATATGCTGTAATAAATGGCATAGACAAAGTTTTAATTAACG
>JAHDBB010000632.1 GCA_020630635.1 Chitinophagales bacterium | reverse complement strand
GGTGATAAGAACGGATAGCGGGACTTTCCTTTACGACGAAGTACTTGACCTTTCGCTCTTAAAAAATAACAAATAAAAAAATATAAATGGAAGGCAGCGAAATCCTTTATCTTTGGGTCTTTTTAGTAATCAACAACTTTTAATAAATCTATATTCCATGAAGAAAATTATAACTTTCCTATTTTTAGTAGTCTTTGCTTCTGTAAATGTGGTCGCACAACCTGATTGTCAAGCGGCTTTCTTTGCGGAAACCAATCCTGTTTCACAATCTGTATTTTTTAATAACCAATCTTTTTCCCAAACTGGGAATATTGTGGCGAACTCTTGGGATTTTGATGATGGAGCTAGTTCACAAGAAGAAAATCCTGTCCATGTTTATCAAGAACCTGGTTATTATCTGCCTTGCTTGACCATTTTTACGACGGATAGTTGTGTAAGTACGATGTGTGATACGATATTGGTGGGCAATAATGCGAGTCCTTGTGATGCATTTGTAGGTTATGAATTTCAACAAGGAGCTTACTTTTTTTATGCTGAAAGTCAAGGTACTTCACCTTTTACCTATCTTTGGACATTTAGTGGAAATGGTATTGAATGGACTTCTGTTGAAAGCAATCCTTTTGTAGAATTTTGGGATGGATTATGGACGGTTACGGTCACTATTACGGATGCCAATGGTTGTTCACAAACAGAGATTCTAACCATTGAAGTAGGCGGTGGAAACACTGATGATTGTTATAGTGTGGCAAATGGTCTTTCTCCTTACTCACAAGATGATCCCATTTTTCAAGAAGTCATCGCCAATGATCCTTGGTGTTGCAATGATGGATGGGATTCAATTTGTCAAGATGCTTATGATGAGCTTAGTGGTGGAAGTGGACAAGATAGCTGTGTAGCGATTTTTGAAGCCTATTGGGATATTAGTCCTGCAACAGGCATTCTGAATATTATTGCTTATGCTCTGGTCGATGTGGCAGAATATACATGGACAATCAGTGATAATGATGAAATTTTTAGTGGTGTTGAATTTTATTATCCTATCGAACAAGAGGGCATTTATACCATCTGTTTGAGTATTGAAACTTTTGATGGTTGTAGCGATACGCAATGTCAAGATGTTCAAGTGAATACTAATGTGAGTGATTGTAATGCAGCGTTTACTTATCAAATTTATGAGGACTCTTTGCAAAATGCACAAGTGGTTAACTTTGTTGCCAGTCCTAATGATAATGCTGAATATATTTGGCTTTTGTGGGGACCTAATCAAATAGATACTTTATTTGGACAAAATGTCACGACTATTTTAGAACCTGGAGGTTATGAGTTTTGTTTATTTGTAGATTGTGGCAATGATTTTAATGAAGATTGTGGTTACTTTGAAATTAGCGATCCGAATACCAATGATTGTTATGTTGGCTTTGAATATTATTCTGAAGAAGGCAATCCTTTCACTTGGTATTTTTATGGTTATACACAAGGTTGGACGGATATTGCTTCTTGGTATTTTGATTTTGGAGATGGAACAACTTCTAACGCAATCAATCCAACTCATACTTATGCAGAACCTGGTATTTATGATGTTGTTTTGGTGACAACGGATATTAATGGCAATGAATGTACCTTTGTTCAGACCATTGTTATTGAAGGTGGAAATAATGACTGTGCCGCCAACTTTACGGCTGGCTGGGATACAGGGTCAGGAGGTGTTTGGTATATTTTTGCTTATACAGATGTTCAAGCTGTTGAGTATATTTGGGAAATTGTCGAAACCAATGAAATTTTTGAAGGACCTAGTTTGGCTTATCCTGGAAATGTGAATGAAGACTATACTATCTGTTTGAATATTACAACGGCTGATGGCTGTGTAGATAGTCAATGTCAAGATGTTCTACCTGCTGGTTATGATGACAATTGTAATGCCGAATTTACTTATGAAATACATAATGATTCCTTAATTACATTTACAGCTACTCCCAATGAAGATGCGACGGATTATTCTTGGCTCTTTTGGCAGGCTAATGAGGTCGATACGCTCTTTGGACAAATTGTGACGGTTGTATTGGAGTCAGGTATTTATGATATTTGTTTATTTATGACTTGTGGCAATGAATTAAGTACTAGTTGTGATACGCTCATTATTGATGGTACAAACGATAGTGTTTGTAATACGATTTTAAATGGTAGCAGTCCTTATAGTGCAAGTGATTTGACCTTTCAAGCGGTGATTGCACAAGACAGCTATTGTTGTGATGTGTATTGGGATGGCATTTGTCAACAACAGTATTATGAACTTAATGATACCTTGATTTTAATTATAGTAGATGATCCTGATGCTTGTCCAACGATTGTAAATGGAACTTCCCCCTACCCTGCTGATGATCCAATCTTCCAAGCCGTTATCGAACAAGATGAATGGTGTTGTCTCAATGGTTGGGATGCGCTTTGTCAATGTCAATATGATGAATTGAGTGGTGTGGTGATTGGAGATTCTAGTGAGGTGAATATTATTTGTGGAGATGTTTTTGCGGGAAGCCCTAATATTTCTACCGAAGTCTTTGGAACGGTTTATTTGATCGCTTTTGATCCTCAAAACCTGACTTTGATGGCATTGGATACGCAAGAGTTTGGAGGTGGAGAAACTGATTTTTGTTTTGAATTATCCAGCGAAGATCTGGCACAACAGCCGATTTTATATTTGAAAGCGGCTCTTGCTGAAGGCTCTCCTTATTATGAAAACTTAATGCCGACTTATTATGAAGATGCTTTGATGTGGTTCAATGCACAGCCTGTTTCGTTGGGTAATGAATATACGGTTTACCTGGTTCCTGGTTATAATCCTGGCGGTCCTGGTTTTGTGGAAGGGGCGATTATTGACGGAGCAGGAAAGACGGAAAATGAGATGGCCAATGTGCCTGTTTTAATCACGCATTTAGACCGCAGCCCTGTTGCCTATACGATGACGGATGAAAATGGAGAATATGATTTTAGTGATTTACCTTATGGAACTTATCAGTTGACTCCTGATGTTTGGGGACAACGCATTACCCCAACTATTATCACTATTTCAGAAACGACTCCTTCTGTAACCGTCGAACCAATTGAGATTGAAACGACCGTAGTTAATGAAGACAACACAGGTCTAAATGATTTGACAGATTTTCAAAGTTTAGAAGTTTATCCGAATCCAACAAATGATAATTTTACCATTCATTTGAATAGTGTCAAGTCTCAAAGGGCTGACTTTGTTTTCTACAATATTTTAGGAAAACAAATTGAAGTACAAACGCATAATATTGTCGCAGGAGACAATCAAATCACACAAGATATTTCGCATCTTTATAATGGCGTTTATTTCTTAGAAGTAAGATTAGAAGACGGTAGCGTTTATGGAACTAAAGTGATTAAGAATTAAACAATGATATTAATTTAGTGTATAGAGTGAGGGAAGGATCAATTGGATGGTTCTTCCCTTTTTTTATGGATTGGTCTGTTCTTTTATTTATTTTTTTAGGAGCGAAAAGTCTGGTGCTTCGTCGCTTTGGAAAGTCCCGCTATCCGTTCTCATCACCCTTGTAGCGCAAATTCGTGAATTTGCGCTACAAGGGTAATGCCACTTCTATCGGGGCTATGTTGAATGGTCTGAACTTCTTGTAAATGATGTTTTTACCTGTTGTTGG
>JAHDBB010000631.1 GCA_020630635.1 Chitinophagales bacterium | reverse complement strand
CTCCGTCATCACAATCTGGTGGTGGGATTGGTGTATTTACACACTCGCAAATTGCACTATCATAACTATCGGCTGTATTACAATCGTTGTCATCACAAGTAGTATCTGGCGGTAAACATGTGCCTGTATCAAAATCAAAACCGTTGCAGTCTGGACAACACACAGGAGCAGCACAACCATCTCCAACTTTCACTGCACCAAAATTCCCATTACCATTCCCATCTGCGCCTTTACAAACAATGAATTGTACACTACCTGTTGGATCAGTAGGAAGTAATGCTTCTGGTATTTCTAAACCATTGGCAGCCCCCACTTCTAATTGCTCACAATTTTGAGGATTGATTACAACAGATCCTTGTGCGACTCCAAGTGTATTGCTACTACAATCTACAAAGCAACCATTTTCATCTACAAAAGGGAAGATTGTGATCAAAATACAATTGGTTCCTGATTGTACGCCATCACATTCACAAATGTCTCCAGTTCCTACATTGTTTACACCATTATATAATGTATCTTCTGGACAAACAGCACCAAATTGGGCGAAGAGATTTTGGCTGCTTAGGGTTAACATCAATATACAGCAAAAAGCTAAAAAGGAAGTAAAATATCTAAGACAACTATAGGATTGTCTAGACAAAAGAGCGTAGCATGTTTTCATAAATTAGTATTTTAAATGTTTATAGATGGATAAGTTTTGTTTTCATATACAAAAAAAATCACCACTACTAAATCCAAAGTACATGCAACATAGTAATAATGTGATTATCAATTGTATATAACTTATCATTGGTCAGAGAGGACAAACGTTTTAGACACAAACGTTTTTAATAAAGGGGTTTCAGACTTTTTAAAAATAGCGTCCTAGTGAAAGATCAGAAATAAACTATTCCAAAATGGGACTAAGAGATTTTTTGATTTTTAAGGCGAAAAACAGAGTCATAGCAGGGCTACGACGAGTATTTTCAACGCCAAAAATCGGAAAATATTGATGTCACATGGAATAAGTTATTTTTGTTGTTTCACCTAATATTGAGATTTGTAATAAATAAGAGAGTTGTTTTTTCATAAGTCAAGTTTTTTTTTAGAAATGGGTTAAAATAAGGTGTACTAATCCCATAAAGAGATTTTTCAATCCTAAAGTAGTTTGATCAAAAAGGAATCATAGCCATACTATGAGGCTTTTGGATACTATAGATTAGAAAATATCACAGTAGATATAGATTATTTTTTCCCCATTACTTTGATTAAAAAATGAGGTAAAACTTATATAGAATAAGATTTTTTGTTCTGCTAATTCAATAAAAAGGCTTTTACACCTTTAAGAAATAAATGAATCAAAATAATACAAACCTTTCCTATTTACCAAAAAAATACTTTTTTGATATACCAAACGTTGTCCAATAAAGAGCATAGATCAGCTATTTACCAATAGACCAAACCTACGAGCAGGAATTTAAACCTAATTGATAGTATTAGGAATGGGTAGAAAATAAATGAACATTTTTCAGCAAAAAGATTATTCAACTCTATGAGACGAAAAACGTACGATCCGACATTTCAGTCATAGCAAGGCTACGATGAGGCTTTTCAACGAAATAGATAGATTGGAAAATATTGACGCAGAGTTGTACATCTTATTTTTCACCAGTCCTTACTTATAAAATTGTTTTATTTTTTAGGAGAGAGCATTTGAGAGCTTCGTCGCAACAGATAGGCCTGCTATCCGTTCTTATGCTAAAAGCCCTGCTGCTGCAAGTCTTTTCAACTTGTGGCTAAAAGCCGACGCTGCGTTTAGCATACCACTACTATCAGGTCTAGTTGGGCTGGGACACAACTTCTTAGTTCCAGTACCATACAGAATGGACTAGTATCTATTAAAGATGTACCAACTTCTCTTCTAAAAAGAAAAACATCTTCACAATTAAAATCTACCAATAATATTTTTGAATTTGGATTCTTACATAGGAAGACTTTATTTCATAATTAGTTTTTTTGAATAATACAAATATATGTTATTTCCAGATAAAAACAATAAATAATTTAAAAAAAATCATAATCTAACTTTACAAAAACATATGTATATATATTTAATCAAAAAATAATATCATCTAAAAACCTGACTATCAATACGAAAGACAAAAACTTACATTTTAGGCGATTTAGAATAAATGAAAAAAATTTTGAGAAATATTTTTTTATAGATATGATTTCTTGTCAAAAAGCCAAACTGAAACAGTTACAATAGGTTCTTTCAAAAGTAAAATAGACCTGATAGAAGTGGTATTCGTGTAGAAGCGTTGGCTTCATAAAACATAGCCACACGAATAAGAACGGATAGCAGGGAGACCTGTTGCGATGAAAGAGTAATAACCGTTCGCTCCTAAATAAAGTAGAAAAAATAAAAAAGCCCCAGATACTTAATATATCTGAGGCTGTTACCTAACATTAAACTAGGTCCTTATGAAGAACCCAAAAATTTATTCAACTTTTAAGAATTTTTGTTGATATTCTTGATCGACTACTTGTAAAGAGAGTACATAAATACCTGTTGTCAAATCTGCCAATTGTAATTGAAGGTTGTTTTGTCCTTGTACCAAATCAACTTTGATACTTCTAACAATATTACCTGTTACATTGTAAATATTCAAAACTCCAGCAGCTTTTTCAACGGATGTAAATGCAACATTCAATTCGCTATTGGTTGGAATTGGGCTAAGTTGTAATGAAGCAGATAAGCCGCTTTCGTCTCGCTTGGCTGAATTTGCTAAACAAGTCGCACATTCATCATAGGTATCATTTATCAAGCCTAATAAATGGGTGATGCTACCTAATTCAACTCCTACATCTTCTCCACCTAAAGCAGCATTGGCTAAGTCTAATAAAGAACCAACATTGGGTGGATCTAATAAAGCAATGACAGCACTAGCATCTGCATCATCTCCTATTTGATCTAGAATACAATTATTCAAATCCATATATTCTAAAACAGGATTAAGACGTACATTCAGACTCAATGTAATAACTTGGGCTGCCAATGTATTTTGGATACGTCCATTTTTACTCAATTGATCAAAAGAAGTATCTCCAAGACAGTCATTACCACTATTGGCATCATAATTACCTGCGGGCAATGGATGCGAGCCTCCTTGACTTGGTAACAAAGACAAAACACAATCGGTCTCTCCTATTGTTACGGTATTGCTACCAAAACCTATTACAATCGGTCCGCTTGCTAATAAATCGTCTATCAAGTCCGTAGTTGGTGTACCTTCAAACTTGCCTCCTTTACTTCCATAAAATCCTTGTGTAAGTGTACAGTATTCTTCTGACTCACAGAAAACAGGATCATTGATACATGTACAGGTAGAATAGTCATAAGAATCTATGGTACATTCTAAACCATCATCACAATCTTGAGGAATAGGATCATTGATACATTCACAAGTTTCAAAGCTATAAGAATCCATTGTACAATCTAAACCATCATCACAGCTTGGTGGATCAATCGGGATGTTTTCACACATACAAGCATCATAAATATAATTATCTACTGTACATTCTTTTCCATCATCACAATCTGGTGGTGGAATGGGTGCATTTACACATTCACAAGTTGTGCTGTCATAGGAATCGACTGTATTACAATCATTATCATCACAATCTGGTGGCGGAATGGGTG
>JAHDBB010000033.1:11175-22535 GCA_020630635.1 Chitinophagales bacterium | reverse complement strand
ACTGTACTCTTCGGCAGAGGGAGATCCATTATTAGAATTTGAAGAAATCAGCCCAGACAATCCAGATGGCTTTTGGGAATGGTGTAAAGATTACCCCACTTTTAACCCTTCCCATTGGATATTGGTCTACTTAGAAAACAAACCTGTAGGATTTATTCTGGCTAATATTAATCCTGCCTATCGACCCAATATGGTAGGAGGACATATAGAATACTTCAGTATCTTACCGGAATTCCGAAAGCAAGGATTTGGCACACAATTACACTATTATGCTATGTCTCATCTAAAAGAATTAGGAGCAGCTATGTATGATGGAAATACTTCCAGTGAAAATAAGGGGATGATCAGGCTGTTGGAAAAGAGTGGTTGTAAGGTGACTTGTGAGGTTTTGTTTTTTGAGACATAAGTGAGCTAATATCACTATACATGTATTATACTGAGCTAAATTCATTACATAAAAAGTAAATTCAACCTTAATTCATTATGTAAATTATTTGAAAAATAAAAAATATGTTGTCAGGAAAAAAAACAAGTGAAATTCACAATGAAAAACTATTTTATGAGGGCGTTTTTTATATTAATTCTGCTCAGTGGTTAATGGCCTATCTTATTTTTGAAAAAATAATTGCAGAGCAAAAAGATAAAACAATTCCCGTTTTGTATAATTTTGCTTTATGTAATTTTTATGCCCAAAAATATAAAACAACCATTTCATTGTTAAATGAAGCATTGAGATTTTTTAATTTTAAGATGGCTTCCAATAACTCTAATAACACTGTTCCTGATATATTATTTGAAAATGAGTACAATAATAATCATTATAAAAAAGCCCTTACCACAACTATTGCAGAATTAAATCAAACAGAAGTGAAATTGCGAATAAGAAGGTTGTTGATAGACACACATCTGGAAATTGAAAATTGGCAAGAGATCATAAGACTATCAAAATTGACAGATATGGCTAAATGTGAAAATGTCAGCATTGCATTTGAAAAAGCAAAATTAGCCACTCAATAATGAAATTTAAGTAGTATATTTTAAATATTTTAATACAAAAACATAAAATGACTTTAAGAGAAATAAGTAATGCATATTCAAAAGGTGACGACCTTTCTGAAATAAATAAGATGTATAAAACAGCAATCGAAAATATTGAAGAAGAAGGAAAGCTAGAGTTTTGGAAACATGTGTGTAGTTATGCAAATGTTGAAATGATTAAGCATTTTATTTCTATTGATTGGGAACCTAGGAGAGTTGAAGATGACTACAAAAACACTCCTCTTCATTTTTTAGCAGATAATGAGAATAGTTCATATAGAAAAAGTGAAAATATTCATAAAGCAACAGAAGTTTTATTAGAAGCAAAAGTAAGTCCACTAAGAAAAAACAATAGAGGTGAAACAGCCTTAATGTTAGCAGCTAAAGTAGGATGTTTTGAAATGTTAGCAGTCTATGAAGAAAATAAAAAGAAAACCAATCTTGTAGATACAAAAGGAAATACCTTATTACACGTTTTGGCAGATTCATCAGGAAGTTATGTTTCTAGTTTAGGCTATGCTAAAAGGGATTTGGAAAAAAATCTTAACGATCCATCCTTTGATTCAAATGCTGCTTATCAAGTGAAGCGTAGAGAAGAGTTAAAGTTGAAATGTGAGTCTGAACAAAATAATTTAAATCGCTTAGTTACATTTGCTGAAATGTGTTTACAATTTGGTCACGACCCATTTATAAAAAATGAAAGAGATGAAACAGCTATTGATGTAGCCATTAGAAATAAATCTAAAATTATTGGAGCTTTATTAAATGGTGCGGATTTTAGTGATAATGAAAAAAAAGCATTGTTAATTAATGCTGGTGGACAAGACATTCATCAAGCCTGTATCAACGATGATTTAGAAGGTATTATGGCACTTATTGAGTTAGGAGCTAACTTGAATAGCGAATACGACAAAGAGGGACACAAATTTCAAGGATTATTACCACTTTCTATTGCAATGATAAATCACAATGCGGAGTGTGTAGAGGCTTTATTAAAAGGTGGTGCAGAATCTATGCTTCATGACAGTAAATCTTGGCATCCCTTCAGGTATTTATATTCAACACAATCTTCCTTAAAAACACATTCTAATGACTTTAAAAACAAGGTTTTTTCAAAAATATTAAAATCATTCATAGAAGCAAATTATGATATCAATTGTCTATTGGATGATGATGAAAATACTTTATTAACGCTATCCGCAAAGTATGCTGATTCATTAAAAATGTATAACGGGGATACGATAGCAAAAAAAATAATAGAAGAAGCCATTTATGCCAATGCAGATTTAGACAAAACAAATATAGAGGGTATTTCTGCTCTAATGTATTTGTGTGCAACTAGTTCTAATAGAGGGGAAAGTCAATTATTAACGCTATTGGAAGAAGGCGCATCAACAGATTTAAAAGACAAAAATGGTAAAACGGCTTTAATGTATGCTATTAGTAATAAAAATAAAACATCTGCAAAAGCCTACTGTGAACTAATAGAGCAATTTGGAGACTTGTTAATTAATGATAAAGATAATTCACAGAAATCAGCACTCGAATATGCTGTAGAACAAAACCATGAAAATTTAGTTGGATGGCTTTTGGAAAGACAATAAGGAATGGATAAGAAATAAGAAAATAAATTAATTTAATATGGATAAAATATTTTTAAACGCTTGTAAGAATAATCAAAAGGGAATCGTTCAAACTTTTCTAAAAAAAGGAGGAATTAACATAGATAAAAGGGATGAACAAGGTAACACTCCTTTATTTTATGCTTCTAAAAAAGGAGCTAGAGACATCGTGAAAATTTTGGTAGAAAAAGGAGCTGATGTAAATATGGCAAATAATTATAGTTCTACTCCTTTGCATATTGTATCTCAAACAGGAAACAAAGAAATAGTTGAAATTTTATTAGAAAATGGAGCAGACATTAATGTCACTGATAACGGAGGAAAAACACCACTCATCTATTCTCTTGCTGATGGAAGAACAGAATTTACAAAATTCTTATTATCCAAAGGAGCTGATAAAACAATCAAAGACAATGACGGATATAGTGCCTTAGATTATGCGACGAGTAAGGGACTAAGAGATGTCGTTTCATTATTAATTGTAGATACAAAAGGAAAAGATAGTGCAGGAAATACGCCACTTCATCAAGCAGTATGGAATGAGCAAGCAGAAGTCGTTAACGAACTATTAAAAACAAAAAAATCAATTGATGTAAATGCACTAAATGATGAAGGAGAATCAGCACTTGTTTTGGCTTGCATACGAAACAATTTAAGAATAGTTGAAATTCTAATTGATAAAGGAGCAGATATACGGCTTAAAAGATTAGATGGAAATTCAGTTTTACACTATGTAAGTGGAAAAGGGAATCTTGAAATCGCTAAACTCTTAGTTGAAAAAGGAATGGACTTGAACCTTAAAAATAATGGAGGAGAAACACCTTTGATAGTGGCTGCTATATGTGGATTTAATGATTTGACAGAATTTCTAATTGAAAAAGGGGCAAATGTAAATGAAAAAGACAATGATCAATTTTCTGCAATGCACTATGCTGCCGAAAAAGGATATAACGAAATTGTTGAGCAACTAATTATGGCGGGAGCAGAATCTTAAACAAAAAATGAAGAGGAAATTAAAGAGGATTTTAACAGCATACATAGCTGACGTTATCTAAAATCTAAAAATTCTTTTTCAGACAATTGACTGATACTAAAAAGTTCTATCCTTTCAAAATAGCCCCGATAGTAGTGGTATCGCCTGATGTGGAATGGCGTGGGTTGCGGCGTGGCAAGGCGATAAGAACGGATAGCGGGACTTGCCAACACGACGAAGCAATGAACCGTTCGCTCCTAAAAAAATGAACTTACAAAAAACCAAAACTTATGCGTAGAGACCCCAATCTTCCTTCTAAAAAAAAACCACCTTACCCTGTAAATGCAGCCTTTACTCGATACCTCAAAAAGCACAATCGAGTCGTTGACTTGCCCTTACAATATGAAGACCTTTTGCGTTTTAATATGTCGGTAAATTTAATCAATGAAAAAGGTGAAGATACACTTTGGCATACGGTATTTTATCCAGAAGCAGATATGCAGGAATTGTATTATGCGCTCACGTACATTTATGTTTTGTTAAAAGCCGATGGAGACAAAACCATCTTAGATCATTTGACAGTTGCGAGAGTTGACTTTTGTACTTTTGGAAATTCTAAACCATTTAGAGTTCGCATCATCAATCGCATCAATGACAATTATGACCACATTTATGTCAAAAAAGCGGATGCATCTCGCCTTTATGGATTGGAATTAGAGGAGTTGCTTTCTCCCAATAGTGTTTTGTATTTACAGGATAAAGATACGCTGATAGAAGAACATATTGCGGGTATTCCTGGAGATGATTTTATCAACCATCATTTAGACACCAACCAATTTAATCAAATTCGGATTGCCAAAGAATTTGTCAAATTTAATGAGCGTTGTTTTGTGCGTTTATTGGGTGATATGCGGGCTTATAATTTTGTGATGGACATTACACCTGATTTTGAAGGCATTCAGTATCGTTTAAGGGCGATTGACTTTGATCAACAATCGTATGAAGGTCGCAAAAATTTATACCTTCCGCAATTTATGAAGGAAAACAATCCCATCATTTTTCTGGGCATCAAATATATGAAACCCGAAACAGTGAGACAGTATCAATTGGAAGAACGCAGCCTGATTTCGATTCGTTATAATGCAACCTATGAACGCATTTCGGAGTTATTGGACTTGATGCAAAATGATGTTATTTCAACTCCTGAAAAGGTCAAACAATTGAGAACAGAATTAGCGCATCATCATAAAAACAATGAAATGTTGAAGTGTAACTCAATGGGGGATATTTTGAGAAAACATATTGAGATTTTGTTGGCATAACATAAAAATCAGACTATTTTTTCATAACACAAAAAAGGAAACTCGTCCATATCCTTCTGACCTTTCGGCACAAAATACACCGTTCCCACTTCTTGATAATCCATTGATTGATACAAAAATCTCGCTGGACTTTCTTTGTATACGTCTAAACGAATGGCTTCATACTTATTATGCAATGCAAAGTTTTCTGCAAAATTCATCAAGCGTTTACCCATTCCTTTTCCTTGACAATCGGGATGAATGGCCAGTCGATGAACCACCAAAATTCGCTTTCCTTCACTTGCCCATTTCAAATGTACATACTGTCTGTCCTGTTTTTCATCCAGTGTCATCATCCCCACAATTCGACCATCTTCCAATGTCACAAACAAGGATTCATTTTCAATATCAGCCGTCACTTTCTCCAAAGACGGATACGCCTCACTCCAATTATACAAGCCCATTGACTGCATCTTAGCGACAACTGCCTTAAAACATTCCATTATTTCTGCTGCATCCTTTATATTTGCTTGACGAATCATTTTTTATTGTTTAATAGTGACAAGTTACCTACTGTTCAATTCGTGCTTTTAGTGACAAGTGACGTTTGCTATAAGTAACAAATAGATAGTAACCCATAATATTTATTTTGACTTTTTATTTTTTAGGAGCGAAAGGTTTGTCTTTCATCGCTACGGAAAGTCCCGCTATCCGTTCCTATGAATGCAGCCAGGTTTTGCGAAGCCAACACTTGTGCATTCATACCACTACTATCGGGGCTAGTTGGTTGAGGTCTGAACTTCTTAGTAACGCAAATGGGACGAAAGTGACGATGTGACGTAAGGGGACGCTTATTTTTTTAAAAATAGAATCAACTTGCATTTGATATAAAAACGTCCCGTCGTCCCAAAACCAAAAAATGAACCAAAATCGTCCCCTTACGTCCCTTTTAAAAAAAACGTCCCGTCGTCCCAAAACCAAGAACTAAACCAAAATATGAACAACGCAAATATAAAACTTTTCGTTCAAAGAGAAGACCAGTTAAAAGTCATTCCCAATAACCCATACATATCTGGCAATAAATGGCGAAAACTCAAGTACAATATCTTTCAAGCGCAAAAAGAAAATAAAAAGACTTTGCTAAGTTTTGGCGGAGCGTACTCCAACCACATCCACGCCCTCGCTGCCACAGGAAAAGCCTTCAATTTTAAAACCATTGGCATCATTCGAGGCGAACCCCATTTCCCTCTCAACCCTACCCTACAATTTGCCCAAAATCAAGGGATGCATTTAGAATACATCAGCCGACAAATCTATCGTCAAAAAAGTGATCCGACATTCATTGACTCACTTCGCCAAAAACATGGGGACTTTTACCTCATTCCAGAAGGTGGAACCAACCAGCTTGCGATCAAAGGATGTGCTGAAATCGTTCAAGACCTTCCCTTCGATTATATTTGCTGTCCGGTCGGTACAGGCGGAACATTAGCAGGCATCATCACCAGCCTACAACCTCATCAAAAAGCCATCGGATTTTCCTCCTTAAAAGGCGACTTCCTCACCCAAGAAGTCCAACAACTCCTATCACAAAAACAAGGTAAAATCTACTCTAATTGGCATATTGACAACACCTATCATTTTGGAGGGTACGCACGCCACACGCCCAAACTTATCAACTTTATCAATGACTTTAAACAACACCATCACATCCAATTAGAACCACTCTACACAGGCAAAATGTTCTACGGTATTTTTGATCTGCTCAAACAAAACTATTTTCCAGAAGGAAGTACTATTATAGCCATCCACACAGGAGGTTTACAAGGCTTAGACGGCTTCCAAGAACGATTCGGCCATCTTATCAAATAACAAATTAAAAGATGTACAACGATTCACCTTCAATATTCGTAAACCAGAAATAATTCGTAATTTAGATGCTAAAAATAGCCCAAAATGAGTAAAGAACACAAAGGATTTGCTGCGCTAAACGATGCCGACCTCAATAAATCAACCGCTTTTACCAAAGAAGAACGAGAAAAACTAGGACTTCGTGGTCTAGTTCCCTATACAGAATCAACACAAGAACTTCAAGTCAGAAGGGTCTTGGAAAATATCAAGCGAAAAGGCTACGATATTGAAAGATACATTCTTCTTTCTTCCCTTCAACGACGCAATGAACGACTTTTTTATCGCACCATCATTGACAATATTGATGAAATGATGCCTTTGATTTATACGCCTACTGTAGGACAGGCTTGCAAAGAATTTTCTCATATTTTCCGAGAACCCAAAGGCTTTTATATCACACCAGATGACAAAGGTGAAATCTACGACATCTTGGATAATTGGCCCGAACATCACATCGAAGCCATTGTGGTTACTGATGGACAACGTATACTGGGTTTAGGGGATTTAGGAGCCAATGGTATGGGCATTCCAATTGGTAAATTAGCATTGTATGCAGCCTGTGGGGGCATTCATCCCGACCATTGTTTACCAGTGATGTTAGATGTCGGGACCAATAATAAAGAACTACGAGAAGATATTTTATACTTGGGCTACCCTTATAAACGTATTCCTGAAAAAGAGTACTTTGAATTGGTCGATGAGTTCGTAGAAGCCATACAAAAACGCTATCCTCACGCTCTTATACAATTTGAGGATTTTTTAACGCCTAATGCTTATGCTTTACTCAACAAATACAAAGATAAAGTCTTGTGTTTTAATGACGATATACAAGGGACGGCTGCGGTGGCATTGGCTGGCGTTTATGCTTCTACTCGCATCACTAAACTAGACTTCAAAGACCTTCGTATTATGTTCTTGGGAGCAGGTTCAGCCGCTACAGGTATCGCAGATTTGATGACATCTGCCTTTCAAGAAGAGGGTTTAAATGAACAAGAAGCAAGAGAGCGTTTATGGTTTGTGGATTTGCATGGATTGGTTGTGAAAGGACGAGAACACTTGATGCCTCATAACTTACCTTATGCTCACCAACATGAAAATCTCAACTTTATAGAAGCGATTAAAAGTATCCGTCCTCATGTCTTGATTGGAGCAACGGGTGCGCCCAAAACTTTTACAAAAGGGGTAATCGAACAAATGAGCTTAATCAATGAGCGTCCTGTAATTTTTGCACTTTCTAACCCAACATCAAGGGCTGAATGTACCGCAGAAGAAGCTTATACTTGGAGCAATGGAAAGGCTGTATTTGCAAGTGGAAGTCCTTTCTCTGATTTTGAATACAAAGGAAAAACCCTTAGAACAGGACAAGGAAACAATGCGTATATTTTTCCTGGAATTGGATTAGGGGTGATTCGTTCAAAGGCTCGTATTATTACTGATGAGCTTTTCTTGACGGCTGCTCAAATGTTGGCGAACCTAGTGGATGAAGATGATATAAATGCAGGGGCTTTGTATCCTCCTTTAAAAGAAATTCGAGAGGTTTCTTTGATGATTGGTGTGGCTGTCGCTGAAAAGGCGTATGAGTTGGGATTGGCGCAAGCAGAAAGACCTGATGATTTAAAAAAATACTTGGCTGACTCCTTCTATGATCCAACATATTAATGATGAATGATAAATGGTGAATTATGAATGCAGTTCAGTCACTATAGGTTGAAACCAAAACCCAATAGCCCCGATAGGAGTGGTATAAATGTAATGCGTTGGCTGCCTAAAACGTTGGCACATTTATAAGAACGGATAGCGGGACTTTCCTGCACGACGAAGTAATGAACCCTTCGCTCCTAGCCAAAAAAGGAATAGGATTATTAGGATTTTTCGAGATTAATAGGATTTCAAGTCTAATAACATTCAAGAATTGGACCGCACTATCGACTGCGGACTATGGACTAAAAGACCGTATCCTTGACCCAACAGGTAAAAAATTAAAACGGCAACGGCTCTCCTTTGGTCTTAACTAATTCATAAAAAACCGTCTCTATTTTGTCCTTAACCGTCTTGCCTGAATCATTGGTAATAATACGTTGATCAATCTCGGACACATTGGTCAATTCGCCCATCGTACCCGTCACAAAAACCTCATCCGCATTATAGATTTCGGTTAATGAGATATTTTTTTCTTTGGCTGTGATGCCTACTTGTTCCGCAATTTCTAAAACCAATCCTCTCGTAATTCCAGGTAAGCAACTGTCGGCATGAGAGGTATATAAAATCCCATTTTTCGACATAAAAATATTGGTTGCATTTACTTCTGACACATAGCCCTTATCGTCCAACATCAAGGCAGCATCTACGCCTGCTTGTATCGCACTTAGTTTTGCTAAAATATTATTTAATAGGTTGTTGTGATGTATTTTGGAATCTAAAAACTGTGGAGAGTTTCGGCGAATATGAGAAGTTACCAACTTAATCGCTCCATCAAAAACAGGTGGCTTCCATTCGGGAATGATAATCAAACAAGGACCTTTGGTATTGACTCTGGGGTCCATACTGGATGTATATTTCTCGCCTCTCGTCAAGGTCATCCGAATGTGTACACCATCCCGCATATTATTTTTTTCCAGCGTTTGAAACAGTGCTTGTTTGATTTCCTCATTACTTGGCACATCTATAAACGCAAGGGCTTTGGCAGATTCTTGAAGCCGTTGCAAATGACGATCTAAGGAAAAAATTTTACCATCATACACCCGCAAGCCTTCCCATACCGCATCACCTCCTTGCACAGAACTATCGAAGACGGATATTTTGGCCTGATCTCGGTGCAAAATCTCACCACCAACATAGATATAAATATCTTTGTTTTTTGGATTATATTTTTGAAGCATTCCTTATAATTTTTTAAAGTCTATAGTTAGAAATTGATCTCAAAAGTAAATGATTTTTACACGATATAAGACAAAATTTGACAATCTTTATCTCATCACTACTTGATCTTACAACTTTTTATTATCTTTAATTTACAAAACACAACAACACTTCCCTTTTTCGCTTATCAAAGTAGCTGAACTAAGTCCATTTACATTCGTATATATCTTTTTATTAGGAGAGAACGTTTGGGAGCTTCGTCGTCATGGCTCTCCCTGCTATTCGTTCTTATTGCTGCTGCTAAACTCATCAGCAATACCACTACTATCAGGTCTATTTGGGCTTAGAATGTACCTAATTGTTCCATTTTTTTAGAGTTTGGGGCTTCATATAAACTTTCAACAAATTCATTATCCTTTCATTATCAAAAAAATAAGATTAAAAACACGCTCTTTCAGCAAAAAAGATAGGATATAAGGATAATAGACGTAACTTTGCCCGCTAAATTTAAAAACAAACTATTGTATAAACACGAGGAAAACTTACTACTTATTATTACCGGAATAAAAAAACAACATCGTGAAAAAAAGACTGTTCCTAATAGCTCTGTTCACCCTGTTTGCAGCCGCCTTTTATACAAGGTATCAAGAACATACCAAAATAAAAGAAGCCAAAAATCGACTATTTAGCAAAACATTATCTACTGCTGCTGATGCCCCTATGGGTATTGGAACAGCGGAAGACCCACAAGCACGCCTTACCTACGAAATTAACCGACTCAAAGACCCCAAAACAGGCAAAATCCCTTCCAATGTAAGGCAACAAGAATTGGCTTTTGTCAAAAATGTCCCTCACAAACAATATAAAACCGCCTCCGAAGATTGGAGCAATCGTGGTCCTTTCAATGCAGGAGGAAGAACCCGTGCATTTGCGTTAGATGTAAATGACCATCAAACCATCTTAGCAGGTGGCGTTACGAGTGGTATGTTTAAATCCAACGATGGCGGTGAAACCTTTAAACGAGTCACCCCCAGTTCTCAACTACAAAGTGTCACTACAATTGCACAAGATACCCGTGAAGGAGAAACGGATACTTGGTACTATGGAACGGGAGAATACTATGGAGTCATTAGTGCTGCTTCTTTCAGCAATCCCACCAGTGGAGATGGCATCTACAAATCCACTGATAGTGGTGAAACATGGGAACCTTTAGCCTCCACTTTAACCCAAACACCCCAAAATAATGAAGACGGAATATTTGATATTGTTTGGCGAATTGTAACCGATCATACAGCAGAAGAAGACGTTGTTTATGCAGCCGTTAGAAATGCCATTATGAAAAGTGTGGATGGTGGCGAAACTTGGGAAGTATCCTTAGGAATGGGATCAAGTCAGTCCGATTATACCGACCTGATTATCACACCACAAGGCGTTTTATATGCCACTTTCAGTCAAGGAAGCTACAAAGGTTTTCATCGTTCCGAAGATGGCGAAAACTGGGTAAATATATCAAATGGAGTTGTCAACAATCCCACCAGAAGAACGGTCTTAGCCTATAATCCTTGTAACGAGAATGAGGTTTATTTTTTAACCAATACGTCTAGTGGTGGACTCAATGGTCATATTTTTTGGCACTATACCTATGTTTCAGGAGATGGA